>JAZBNV010000085.1:0-2857 GCA_036350795.1 Marinilabiliaceae bacterium | reverse complement strand
CCGACTGTTAATAATTGATCCGGTGGATCAATTTAAGGAGGAGCCAGACAGAGCAGAGGGAAAATTCACCGGGGCCGGGGTGGTTATATTCCCCTACAACCCCCCAACCCTCACACCCCTATCGCAGCACACAAGCAGTAAGCCGATAAAAGATAACCTGCCCTAAACCTTTATAAAGAATTGGTGTTTAACTTATATAATTCAAAATTAAACAGTAAATTGGGTTAATAAAGGATTTGTTGAATTAAGAAAAACTTACTGCCATGAAACTACTTGAAAAAATACTTGTACCTGTCAACCTGGATACACTTATAAACAATCACCTCGACACCGCGGCAAAGCTGGCAGATAAATTCAACTCCCAGCTTATCCTGGTAAGCGTATTGCCTGATGAGGCAAGGAAAGAATCAATTAAAATTATAATCAACAAGCATATAAAATCATCACTTTCCCAAATAGCAGATAGCTTAAGAAGCAAGAACCTGAAGGTTGATACCAGGATTCTGTTCGGGAATACTTTTGACCGGATTATCACCACGGCTGAAAACGAAAATGTAAACCTGATCCTTGTTTCAAATAATGACGATAATCCGGGCGGCAGGTATAATATAGATGTTGTGGCCGAGAAGTTAATTCGCAAATCACAGAAACCCGTCTGGGTTGTTAAAGAAGGAAGCAGGTCTTTCCCCGAAAAGATACTTTGCTCTGTAGATTATTCGGATGCTTCTGAAAGGGCACTTAATAATGCGATAAAGATTGCAAGGACCTTTAAAGCCGACTTACAGATTATCAATGTTCTTGAAACTATGGACCTAAGGTACTCGCCCCGTTACAAGGTTGATTTTGAGGAGGAGAATAAAAGGATAGAACTAGAAAACGAAAAGAAATTTAATGAGTTTATCGGGAAATTCAATTTTACTGATATAAATTACAGAACGCAGATTCTGCGTGGAATGCCTCATAAGGAAATTCTGGATTTTATCGCTCAGAATGAAACAGATCTTCTTTTTATGGGAGCTACCGGTAAAACATTTATGCAGCGCATTCTCCTTGGATCTGTTACCGAAAAAGTAGTCCGCGAGCTACCAGTCTCCATGCTTATAACAAAAACAGAAAATATCCTGAACCTTAAGATAGATGCCGATATTTCTGAGATCGAAAAACATATGGCAAACGCACAGAAGCTCGAGGAAACCGGGTACTATGCAGAAGCCGCCGAGCAGTATAAAACAGCCCTGCAGATAAATGATCTTCATATACCTGCCCTGAGCGCCCTGGCAAGGCTTTACGACAAGATTGGTGAGAAGGAGCTGTCGGAATTGTTCTATAAGAAAATTGATGAGATACTCAGACGCCTGTGGGACCGTAAGATTGAACTTGAGATAAGGAAATCCCTGAAACTTTAAAAAAGAACCAATCATGAAAAAAGTACTGATCTTATCAATCCTCTTACTCCTTGGCCTGGCATTGTCTCAAACCCTGCCTCTTATTGCAGGTAACTACTCCGGGCTGAGTCATATTATAAAGCTTGGTACAATTATCTGCCTTGCATTTATAATGATCCATGTTGGTTACGAGTTTGAAATACGTAAGGACAAAATCAGGGAATATGGCTATGATTACTTAATAGCCTTTTCAGCAGCAACCCTTCCATGGATCTTTGTTACACTCTACTTCGTTTTTGTAATTACCCCGGAGTCTGCCCGAACAGGTCAAACCTGGATTGAGTCATTGCTTGCTGCAAGATTTGCCGCGCCAACTGCTGCAGGAGTTTTATTCTCAATGCTGGCAGCCGCCGGACTGGCATCAACTTGGATGTTTAAGAAAACCCGTATACTGGCCATTTTCGACGACCTTGATACTGTTATGCTTATGATTCCGCTGCAGATGCTTATAATTGGTTTTAAGGTTCAGCTGCTTATCGTACTTGTGGTTATGTTCCTGCTTATATGGCTTTCGTGGAGATACCTCAATGCCCTGCGCCTCTCAATTCGCTGGAAAAATGTATTGTTTTATGCTATAATTATTGCCGGTGGCGCAGAGGCGATATACTTCCTGAGTAAAACCATCGACAGTACCGTAGGTGTGCATATTGAAGTATTGCTGCCCGCCTTTGTGCTTGGGTCGATGATCTCTAAAAATCATAATCGTATTCGTGCAAACAGGGAAGAAGGGGAGAGTGAGGGAGAAGATATACTGGAGCTGAAAAGTGAAAAGAAAGTATCATTTATTGTATCAGCTGTTTTTATGGTACTGGTCGGACTCTCAATGCCACTGCTTGAAGGTATTTCAAAAGATGATACAAAAGCCGGGACTGTCGATAAAGAGATCGTCGATTCTTACGTACGCGGTGATGATACTCGCGATATTAACCTGGCCGGCAGAAAATCCATTGATTGGGGATTGATATTATTTCATGTGCTTATTGTAACCCTTCTATCCAATATCGGTAAGATAGTTCCAGCCTTTGTCTACCGCAAAGAAGCCGGCTGGCGCGAGCGACTGGCTGTGGCAATAGCCATGTTCCCCCGGGGTGAGGTAGGAGCCGGTGTGCTTATTATTTCGCTATCCTATGGTATTGGAGGAATGATTGTTACAATATCGATGCTTTCACTGGCCTTAAACCTGCTGCTTACTGGCCTCTTTATCCTGATGGTAAAAGCCCTGCTAAAAAAAAGCCTTGACGCCCGGGGCACATAGCTCACGCCTTCGTTGTTGTTGATCTCCTGATCAACAACATTACTTCGGCGGACAGTGGAGAGTAGATGAGTGGAGAGTAGAGAGTAGAGTGTGGATGTGTGGAGTGTGGACGGGTTTACTGTAACATCTTTTCCCCTCCTTTTAAAAAAGGAGGGGT
>JAZBNV010000084.1:0-5211 GCA_036350795.1 Marinilabiliaceae bacterium | reverse complement strand
TATTTACAATATCTGATGGAGAGGAATTACTAATGCCACTCCGATGGGATGCAGGTAAGTATAAGCCTCCCCATTCACTACTTGCCCCTGGTGCTAACAGGGAAGAACTCAAAAAATACTTCACTGCCGTTTGGCCGACCAGGTTTGGATCAGACTGGTATATAACATATAGGTTTGAGACCAAAACTCACTATGCATATTTTCCGGATAATGGTAAATGCACCTACCTGGGGACCGAATCAATCCAGAATGATTATGATGGGGGAAATAATTTCTGGCCATACTCCATGAGTATTTCAGGGAAGGAGTATATAAGTTCTTACGGACCAATATACTTAAAGAAGAAACTTGAAGAAGGTTATTTTGACAAAGATGACATCCTCTATCCGGACCAGAATGAAAGACTACAAACCCTTATAGAATCACTCGATGAAAATGATAATCCTCTTGTCAGAATAATAACCATTAAGAAGTAAACATCTTAGGCTCGGTTTCTGACAAAACCGATGACAAACCTGTCATCTATTCGTCATTTTTCACAGAAATGAAAATTATCTTATCTATACTTATTTCAAATTATACACTACCAGTACAGGATTATCATTCTCGTTAATATTGTTCTTTAGTTTGCTGAATTCAGAGCTGGAAAAACTGGCATCAGGCTGGTGATTTATTATATCTGCGGCTAAGGCAATACCAATAAGTAAAGTATCGTTGCAAATATGTATCAGTTTAAGGGGCAAGCCTCCATCAATATTGTTCTCAATACCATTTTCAAAGCGGTATTCTTCTCCGCTTGACTTGTTAAGGGCTGCCAGGTAATTTTGCCTGTTATGGGCAACACCGATAAAAAGATGGTTCTTTGTTTCAAAGAAGCCGTCTGTAAACATAAGTTCGTGTCTTCTCTGATCAGTTATATAGATACGTTTCTGCGGAGTAAGGCGGTATTGACCTGTATTAAAAACCGCATAGGGTTGAAAGCCCCTGTCAAGTGTTATACTGAACAGTGTATCATTCATCATCTCTTTAAAGTATATACCTTTAGCACTTCTGTAGCTGAGTATTTCGCCCATGAAGCCAACGTTTACATCTGGCGAGAACAGGATATTGTTTATTCTTTTATGTAATGTATCTCCCCGATTGCTTACTATTGTATTATTTGCTTGTGGCTGGCCATTAACAGGAGGAAAGCCAAAGTAGTAATGTTCCTTATCCATTATCTTAAAAGCAAAAATATATCCAGGCAGTGTGGTTGTCTCAATAAAATCTCCGTCATCTATGTTGTATGAGTACAATGACTTTGAGGACAGGATTGTTAGCCTTCTGCTTTCCGGGTCAATATCAACATCAAGCATGGATGGATATTCCCCAGGCCCTCTCCCCCTTTTATCAATAACACTTTTAAGCTCTCCTTTCCGGTTGTAAATAAAGATCTTTGTATAATCCCATACAATTATCAGATCCTCTGTAATCCTTACCCCATTTATCCAGCTTATTAATGCATCATCTTTGCCTTCCAGGGGTATATATCCAATATCACTAACAAGGTCAGATAAAAGTAATTCCCGCTCTGGAAGATTTACAAGATTCAATTCATATAATGATCCTGTATCATCATTCTTGTTACAAGATAATAGTATTATTATACCCAGGAGGCTTATTGAAAATCTGATTGTTTTCATTCAAATTTGATTGAGTTTAAAGTTTCCCCAGAACCAGCACCGGGTTATCATTTTCGCCCAGTGCTGATATTTTCTCTTTTATTTCTTCAGGCAATGTTTCTGTTTCCGGATCGAAGAATTTTATTGCATCAGTTGCCTGGATCACATAAGACAGATAGCCATCAATAAAGGCAGGCCTGAAATTATAAGCCGGAAAGGCCGAAAGCTTAAAGCCATATTCTTCAGATTCTTTGTTATAGGGGATCTTAATATTATTATTGCTGATATCTGTAAGAGCATACATTGAATGACCATCAAAATGAAACTGGGAGAAAAGCCAGTTACCATTAAGCTTAAAGAGACCGGGAATTATATAATTCTTGCTTTCTTCCAAATACCGGCTCATATTGAAGTTTAGTTCTTTCGGGTATTTTTCCTTTCCATAGTCCATTACCAGTAAAGGCTCAACTTCCATTATGCTGCTAATAGCATAGATAGTATCACCATAAGCTTCTCTGAATAGTACATGCTTGTCGGAGATGCTTACGCCCCCCATTAAATCTATTATAAACAGGTGACCTTCAGGCTGCTCGGCCGACTCATGAGATCTGTGCCTGAATATGCTGTTAAATTCAGAATCAAAGAATTCCAGTGAATATACTATAGAGTCGCCATAAGAGGCTTCTACGTTTCGTTCAGCAAAGAAAAGATCAGGGCCCAGTTGATGTATTCTTTTAAGATTTTCAGGCTGCTTGATTTTTCGGATAAAATTATAATTACTGTCGAACTGCAGTATATGTTTATAGTCGTCGATAGTATAAATCCCTGTTTTATGATTATGCATAATTTTCAGAGGGCTGTTATATTCCTGTGGACCTTTCCCCTGTGACCCCATCTTCATAATAAAGTATCCCTGCCTGTCGAAAACCAGGATTCCTGTATTCCCAAATATCAGAATTTCATTATCAGTTACAGTTACTCCGCCTACATTATTGATCAGGCATTCCGGTGTGGTTTCAAGCACGACATACTCAAGTTCAGAAACAACAGTATCGAACAGGACATTTTCAATCCCGGTAAAATTTGATGAGCTAAAGTCAATTGTCCGGATATTATCAATGCTATTGTTATTATTAATACAGGAAAGGATTAATAAAAATAATATGCTTACTATCAGAAATATGTTTTTCATAAATCAGGGCTTAAGGTTTTGCCGGCTTACTTTAGCTCAACAAGCATAATAACCGGATTATCGTTTTCGTTCAGCTTGCTGAAAAGCCTGTAGAATTCTGTATCTGTGGAAATATTATTTCTTTCTGCCTGTTCTTTAAGTTGTTCCATCCCTGACAGAGTTACCGGGGGATAGAGAACCTGGTAAAAGGTTTTATCTGACAACTGGTGCTGAGGCCAGAACGAAACACCTCCGTCAATATCATTAATAAGCCCGTGGTATTTAAGATCTTCATCCTCTTTTAGCCTGAATGCCTGGTTATTGTTTTTGTCGAAGACATAATAATATCTTTCCATGTTGTGCATAATCCAGATAAACACATTAGCTGAGGTGGAAATATTCTCAATAACATTCTCGTAATTCATAAATTCCAGTCGCTCGCCTGAATAGCGCTCACCATGCGAGAGGGCTGCCTGTGTATGTTTAATGTAGTAGGCCGGAGTAAAAGTATCATTATCCAGGCGGAATATCGTATCGGACGAATTATCCCATAGATGTATTTTACCATCCACTTTGTATGCATTATCATATACCATCAGCAATGATCTTTTCCCGATCAGATCCGATCTGTCAATATATGCAGCCAGGGAATCGAGGCTTGAATTAAACCTGATGGCTTTATGGTGTGCCGATCTGCTGTATTCACTGCACTTAAGTAGCAGAAATGTACTATCGCTTTCTTTGATAAGCGGACTGGAGAAATAGTCAATTTTTCGTTTTTCTGCGAAATTGCCTTCGTAATCGTATTTATGCAGCCAGCCGGTGTTATCATCAACAATAATTGAATTATTTAACGGCAACATCTCAACTCCATAGGGGAGATAGTACTCTCCTGGTCCCCTGCCAAATGCACCTATCTGTCGTAAATATCTTCCATTTTTATCAAAAAGCAGGATGTTCCTGTTCTTATTGTCATTACTGAAGTTTACAATAGCCAGGATCTCACCATCGGTCTTGATCCTTAATATATTATCGATTAATGGAACTTCCTGTGTCTGAAGTGGTATATAGCTGATGCTTTTTGCATAAGTGCTAAGCATGGCTTTCTTTTCTGTTTCTTTTGCCTTTTCGATGTCGGCAATAAACAGGGTGTCCTCATCTGTGCTGTCTTTATTCCCTGAACATGACGTAAATAGAATGATAATGAGAGCCGGGAGAAGATGCCTGAAAATTCTCATAATCTGAATAGTTGGTTGGATTAGTAAATATAGTTGTATTTGCTGTGAAATAAAAAAGCCAGAGGGTTCTCCGACCCTGCTGGGGTTGCAGAACAAAAACCTGCGCCATGCAGATTTATTAAGGAGGATATATTATATAAACAAATTAGTTACCTTTAAGAAACCAACGAACCAACATTAACCTGACATGAGATCATATATATTTATCGCTCTGGTTGCAGCATTTGCTCTGTCATCGTGCAAGCCGCCCGAAAATCCGGTACTAAGTTCTACAAAAGTTAATGGCAATAAAATCCCTGTTATACATTTTGAGAATGTAGAGGGCGAGCCTCTTGAAACAAATCTGTCGGATATAATTAGCGATTTTGAGTTTATATGCCTTGAAACCAGTGCCGAATGTCTTATCCAGGGTGCTCAGAGGATGGCATTTTATGACGATAAGTTACTTGTTTCAACCCAGCGGTTTCCTGATCCTGCTCCGGTATTTATGTTTGACATAGATGGGAAGTTTATAAAAGAGGTAGGAAAAGGAGGACGCGGACCGGGAGAGCATACCGGGTATATGGTTGTTTCAGTAAGAAAAGACAGGGATATACAGATAAACTTCCAGGATAAGATTCAGTTATTTAATAATGATGGTGAATTACTGGGAGAATTAAAAGAACCTATGGAGCTCTGCGGAGACTCTTACAGGATTGGAGACGATCTCTATTTCTGCCCGGGCTCTATAACCGGCTATCCGGCTATTTACCGCGACTCGGTAATGATGGTTTTTCATAAGCAGGACGGAGAGATTCTGAAAAGTATTCCCAGGCTGAAATACCCACCTGTCAATGGAGCCGGCTATACCCCGATGGGGTGGAAAACAACAGTTTACCAGTATGGTGATAAATGGAATATTTATATGCCTTCGATTGATACACTATACTCTGTTAATGGTACGGAGCTTCAGCCACGTCTTATATTCGATTTTGGGAATACGGAACAGCCCTATAATGAAATTGCAGATTCAAAAAGTTTAATCGGGAAGCAGCTATATGAAATTATTGCAGAGAATGAGTCTTACTGGTTGTTCAGAAACTCAGAGCTTAGCTCCCTGGTGGTTAACGAATACAGACCGGGCAGATGGTCGAGTCAAATC
>JAZBNV010000083.1:0-9124 GCA_036350795.1 Marinilabiliaceae bacterium | reverse complement strand
TGCATTGCGTTCCTACATCGGAACTTAGCAGGTTTGTCTTAAATTAGGAACGCAAGGCATTGCGTTCCTACATCGGAACTTAGCAGGTTTGTCTTAAATTAGGAACGCAAGGCATTGCGTTCCTACCAAATTGCGTTCCTATTTGGCGTAATTAACTGCTCTTGTTTCTCTTATCACGGTTATCTTAACCTGTCCCGGGTAAGTCATTTCATCCTGTATCTTACGTGCAATTTCTGCAGAAAGATTTTCGGCATCCTTATCTGTTACAGAGTCGGCACCCACAATCACCCTGAGCTCCCTGCCTGCCTGTATGGCATAGGTCTTAAGAACACCCGGATATTGAAGGGCTATCGATTCAAGCTCTTTAAGCCTTTTGATATAGAGTTCAACAACCTCTCTCCTGGCCCCTGGTCTTGCTCCTGAAATAGCATCGCAAACCTGTACAATAGGTGCAATCAACGAGGTCATTTCAACTTCGTCGTGGTGGGCTCCTATTGCATTATAAACTTCAGGTTTCTCCTTGAATTTTTCTGCAAGTTTCATTCCGTATACTGCGTGCGGTAATTCCGGTTCTTCGTCCGACACCTTTCCAAGGTCGTGCAACAAGCCTGCCCTCTTTGCAAGTTTCGGGTTAAGACCCAGTTCGGCGGCCATTATAGAACAAAGATTTGCAACTTCGCGGGAGTGCTGAAGCAGGTTTTGTCCGTAGGAGGATCTGTATTTCATTTTACCTACCAGGCGTATCAGTTCAGGATGCAGACCATGAATACCCAGATCGATGGCAGTTCTCTTTCCTGTCTCGACAAGCTCTTCTTCTATTTGTTTCTGTGTTTTTTCAACCACTTCTTCAATTCTGGCAGGGTGGATCCGGCCATCCGACACAAGCTGGTGCAGTGCAAGCCTTGCAATCTCACGTCTAACAGGATCAAATGCAGATAATACTATTGCTTCGGGTGTATCATCCACTATTATTTCAACTCCTGTAGCAGCTTCAAGGGCTCTGATATTGCGACCTTCGCGACCGATTATCCTGCCCTTTATCTCATCCGATTCGATATGGAACACCGTTACAGAGTTTTCAACTGCTACTTCGGTGGCCACTCTTTGTATGGTTTGAACAACTATTCGCTTAGCCTCCTTATTGGCAGTCATCTTTGCCTCGTCGATTATTTCGTTTATAAAGGACATCGCCTCTGTTCTGGCCTCTTCCTTAAGCGATTCTATTAGCTGCTGACGGGCTTCTTCTGCAGAAAGCCCCGATATAGCCTCAAGTTGCTCTACCTGCTGCTTATGTAATTTCTGGAGCTCCTCATTTTTCTTTTCAACAAGATCCAGCTGGCTGGATAGATTTTCTCTTACAGCATTTATTTCATTATGCCTGCGCTGGTTTTCCTCGATCTTCTGCGAAAGAGTCATCTCTTTCTGCTTTATCCTGTTTTCGGCCTGCGCAACCTTGCTGTTTCTTTCTCCTATATGCTTTTCATGCTCCGATTTAAGCTGAAAGAACTTCTCCTTGGCCTGGAGTATTTTTTCCTTTTTCATTACTTCAGCTTCGGCCTCAGCATCGCTCAGTATTCTTCTGCTCTTGGTTCTGAGCAAGCCCTGCCATATAAAGTAGGATAATCCTGATCCCACTACGAATATTCCAGCACAAACCAGCAGATCAGGCAATCCCATGGTTATTCTGGCTACGATTAAATGTATCATATATCTGTTTATTAAATAAAAAAACCCGCAAAATTTCTCCAACTTTTTAAAAACCCCATCTTATTATGGAAGGAGCTGCTAATTTGCGTCGGAATTCCACTGTCCCGGTTTCCCGGGATTCCCGGCAAGCGGGAATGAGGCCTTTCCTGTTCAATTTAAGCTACACTCCAATTTTTAAAGTGTTGAGTTTCAAAAATGAATGAAGAAACAATGCGGGCAATTACATTATATTTTAAAGAACGTCATTACTCCTTAACTGTAAGAACTTCATCAATCTGAGATGTAAGTTCTTTAAGCGATTCTGAAAGATCTGTGCTCTTTCTTTGTTTTTCCAGTTCCAGCATCTTTATCACATATTGCAGCGATGCCATGGCCAGAAAATCCTGGATATCCTTATCAACATACTTTTGTTTGTACTGCAGGATCTTCTCATTTATCATCCTTGCAGCTTTTCGGATATCCTCCTCGTCGCTTCTGTCAATTTTTAATGGATAATACCTGTCGGCCACATTAATCCTGATCGAGAGCTTATCATCCATCCTTATATATTATTTAAAAGAGCAATACAATTGTCTATTTCCCGCACTAAATCATTTATCCGTTTCTTCGCCTCCCGGGATTTCTCCCCGTCGCCTAGTATCGCCCCGGATAACTCTACCTTGTTTACTTCCTTCTTTAAATCATCGATTTCCTTCTCCCTCCGCTTAAGTTCAACAGCTAACTTCTCCTTCTCCTGCCGTACTTTGTCAAGTTCCTCCCCAAGTCCAGCATAAGCATTAATCAAGTCCCTTACTTTGCTCCTCAAAAGGATTAACTCCTCCATTTTACCTACGGCTATAGTTATCCATGATTCCTTACAAAAATACATCAGTTAGTTGGAATAACAAAAAAAAGCAGAATATTGTTTGAGATAACAGGCAGTAATGATAGTTTTGCACTAAGAGTCCAATACAAGTAATTTCAGATGTACAAAACAATTTTTTTAGCTATTGCATTGCTGGTATTTGAGGGGGGAGATAAAAAGATAGTTTTCACATCACCTCTTGATATTCCGCTGAGCCTGTCTGCCAATTTTGGAGAACTCCGCCCGGGTCATTTCCACTCGGGGCTTGACTTTAAAACAAATGGGGTAAACGGAAAGAAGGTATATTCGGTTGCAGACGGATATATTTACCGCATCAGTGTCAGCCCTGGTGGCTTTGGAAATGCACTTTATATAAGGCATCCCAACGGAATCTCATCTGTTTACGGACACCTTAACAGGTTTAGCCCTGAAATAGAATCGTATGTAACAGGCAAACAATATAACAGGGAATCGTATACTGTAAACCTGTTTCCCGACAGGCAACTTTTCCCGGTAAGTGCAGGAGAACTAATTGCCTATTCCGGTAATTCGGGATCTTCCTTCGGCCCGCACCTGCATTTTGAATTAAGAAACTCAGCTAATGAAAATCCTATTAATCCCCTGGATTATTTTGAACTTGAAGATAATATCCGACCCCTTATTAAAAAGCTTGCCCTATATCCCCTGGGCAGATCTTCAGAAATAAACGGGAAAAGGGAGGTACAGCGCTTCGACCTGATGGGATCGAATGGAATTTACAGGATTTCGTCAAACAGGGTTATGGAGCTTGCAGGGTGTTTTGGAGTGGGCATCAGTACCTATGACTTTATTAATAACAGCTGGAATAAATGTGGTGTAAAAACCATAAGGCTTATGCTTGATGGCGAAACTGTTTATAAGCACACTATTGAGGAATTCTCTTTCGATCAAACCAGGTATATAAACAGTCATATAGATTTTGCAGAATACCAGCGCTCAGGAACATATTACCAGGAGACCTTTGTTGAACCGAACAACTTCCTTGCTATTTACGACACCCTGGTCAACAATGGAGTACTTTGCCTCCCGGATAGCAATATACACGAGATTAAAATCGACGTGATTGACTTTGCCGATAATATTTCTTCGCTTGTTTTTTCGGCAAAGAGAGCAGATTTTTCTGATAATAAGATAGCAGAAAACCATTTTGATACTATTATGCCCTTCAATAAGGCAAATAGTTTTATCAGGGAGGATGTAAGACTTGAAATCCCTTCAGATGCTTTCTATGATACTGTGTATTTCTCCTATTCAAAGCTTCCTTCAACCAGGTCGCTGCTATCAGATATACATGTTATTCACCGTGATGAAATTCCGGTACACAAGAGTTTCACCTTATCAATTTTGCCCGTGGCAGGCAGCGAAAAGCTCCTCGGTAAGGCTGGTATTGTTTCTATATCAGGTAAGGACACTGTTTTTATAGGGGGTGAGATTGACGAGGGTTTCATTAGCACAAGCCTGAGGCAATTTGGAAAATTCGCCATAGCGGCCGACACCCTTGCACCGGTGATCAAAGCTCTGAATTTTTCTGATGGAGAGAATATCAAAGGTCGTGATGAACTCAGGCTGGAAATAGACGATGATTTTAGCGGTATAGCCTCATACGAGGGTTTTATTGATGGAAAATGGGCGCTTTTTGAATGGGATGCAAAGAATAAACTGATCAGGTATCTGTTCAGGAAAGGAAATCTTGAAAAAGACACAAACCATAGCCTGGTTCTCACAGTTACTGATAACAGGGGAAACTCAGCTGATTATGCTGCTGAGTTCCACTGGTAAAATTACCATAGCTTATTCGGGTAAATTCCCTTATCTATCTTTTCCTTTATTCCTTCAACAACGTAGGGTTTGTCTTCACGGTAGGTCACTCCCAGCCAGTGTTCATCTGTCATAAGTACCTTTATACTCACCTCACCTTTTTTAACAAATACATCCATTGAAGTTGGGATATCCAGTTCAGCCTTGATGTCCCCGGCGTTTCTCCCTATGAAATTAATAAACTCCTCCTCCAGGTATTTAAAACATCCCGGTTTAAATCCCCACAAATTCATTGAAACGATGTCGTCAGGTGAATACGATTTCATCTCCCCGTCCGGACCGGGCGCAAAAATACCTTCAGGAGTCTTCACAATTTTCCTCGTCTCAACAATATCAACCAGGTTGCCGTCATTGTCAGTCTTGCATACTCCCCTGTTTACATCGCCATGATCAGAAAGAGTATTACCCATTTTGTACCCTATTATGGAATACCTGTTTTCATCCTGGTCGTTGACAAGAAAATCGTATAGAATTTTAAAAGAACTAACACCGTAATAATCATCCGAATTAATCACACCAAAGGGTACATCTATTTTATCTTTTGCCACCATAATTGCATGACTGGTTCCCCAGGGTTTTTCTCTGCCGGCCGGCGGGACAAGGTCTCCCGGTAAATTATCCAGGTCCTGGAAAACATAATCAACATCAATAAAACCCTTTAAGGGCTTTACAAACTGCTCCCTGAATTGCTCCTCAATGTCCCTTCGTATTACAAATAAAATTTTCTTAAAACCGGCCCTTGCTGCGTCGAAAATGGAATAATCAATAATTGTCTCTCCATTCGGGCCCACGGTATCAAGTTGCTTGTTGCCTCCGTAGCGGCTTCCCATACCTGCAGCCAGGACTAAAATAACTGGTTCTACATTCTTCATAATCAATCTTTTATATAATTAGTACCCTTATAATTAATTCGCCCAACAGCTTACAAAACTAAGAAAAATATAACTACCTTTAACAGTCATTTTAAACAAAAGATTTTGAAAAGAATACTTGAAATATGTATTGATTCTGTTGACTCGGCCATTATTGCCGAAAGAGCCGGTGCCGACAGGGTTGAGCTTTGTGATAATCTTTACGAGGGAGGCACAACACCAAGTGCAGGTACAATACGCCAGGTCCGGAAAAACCTGAAAATCCTGCTTAACGTAATAATCAGACCACGCGGAGGGGATTTCCTCTACAGCAATTCTGAGATGGAAATTATGAAGGAAGATATCAGGATAGCTGCAGGAGAAGGTGCAGATGGTATTGTACTGGGCGTCTTAAGTGCCGACGGACAGGTTGATATATCCGGGACAGCTGAACTTCTTGAAATTGCCGCCCCCCTGCCTGTCACTTTTCACAGGGCCTTTGATATGACATCAGACCCATTTTCTGCCCTCGAGGATATTATAGGATGTGGTGCTAAAATTATTCTCACCTCAGGACACTCCAACCTTGCAGTGCACAATACAGCCCTGCTTAAAAAGCTTGTGGAGAAGGCTGGCAACAGAATTGCTATTATGCCGGGATCAGGTATTAATGAAAATAACATTGCCGGCATAATTAATGAAACCGGGGCTCAACAGTTTCACCTTACAGGCCGGTCGGTAACAAACAGTAAAATGAGGTTCAGGAAAAACGATATATTTATGGGAGGAGTAGCGGGTTTATCCGAATTCGAACGAAAAGTTGCAGATGAACAGAAGATAAGGAAGATAAGGGATATTATTGATTCGTACGAATAGGGAAGGTAAACGGTAAACGGTAAACGGTAAACGGTAAACGGTAGGGTTAATGGTTAAAGGTTAAAGGTTAAAGGTTAAAGGTTAAAGGTTAAAGGTTAAAGGTTAAAGGTTGGTTGAGGGGTTGAGGGGTTGAGGGGTTGAGGGGTTGAGGGGTTGAGAAGTTGAGAAGTTGAGAAGTTGAGAAGTTGAGAAGTTGAGAAGTTGAGGGGTTGATGGTTGAGGTTAACAGGAAATGAGAATTAGTTTTATGTTTAAAGTAAATATTATATGAAAAAAGCAGGTATATTTTTTTTGGCATCAATGCTGGCGGCGGGATTACTGATCCCTGTTGCTGATGCATGTACAAATTTTCTGGTAAGCAAAGGAGCCAGCACTGACGGTTCCACAATGATAACTTATTCGGCCGATTCGCACGTATTATACGGCGAGTTGTATTACTGGCCCGCCAAGAACTGGCCACAGGGAAGCATGCTTGAGGTATATGAATGGGATACTGGTAAGTACCTGGGGGAGATTCCGCAGGCAGAGCATACCTTTAATGTTGTGGGTAATATTAACCAGCACCAGCTCGCAATAGGAGAAACAACCTTTGGCGGACGCGGAGAACTCAGGAATCCTGAAGGGCTGATCGACTATGGGTCGCTGATCTATATAACATTACAGAGAGCTAAGAATGCCCGGGAAGCAATAAAAACCTTTTCAGAATTAGTTGATAATTACGGTTATTACAGTTCGGGAGAATCTTTCTCAATTGCCGACCCCGAAGAGGTCTGGATTATGGAGCTTATTGGTAAGGGACCTGGTAAAAAGGGAGCTGTATGGGTGGCACGAAGGATACCCGACGGGTATATCTCGGGTCATGCCAACCAGGCCAGGATTACCACCTTCCCGCTGGCCGACGGTAAAAGATCAATCAGTTCCAGAGAGCTCGATAAAATTAATATGCCAGAAGTGGAAACTGTGTATGCCTACGATGTAATCGATGTTGCCAGGGACTTTGGCTGGTATACAGGTAAGGATAAAGATTTTAGTTTCAGTGATGTATATGCACCCCTTGATTTTGGAGCGGCCCGCTTCTGCGAAGCAAGGGTATGGGCAGGATTCAACAGGGTGAATAATAAAATGGATTCCTTTCTTCCTTATGCCATGGGCGAAGATCTCACTACCCGCATGCCTCTCTGGGTAAAACCCGACAGAAAATTAAGTGTGCATGATGTAATGGAGCTTATGAGAGATTATTACCAGGACACTCCGATGGATATGTCGAAAGATTTAGGTGCCGGACCCTTTGGATCAACCATGAGATCCAGGCCTATGAGCTGGAAAGTTGATAACGAAACTTATTTTAACGAAAGAGCCATATCAACCCAGCAGACAGGTTTTTCCTTTGTAGCGCAGTGCAGAAGCTGGCTTCCCGATCCTGTAGGTGGCATATTATGGTTTGGGGTCGACGATACCTACTATACAGCTTATACACCAATGTATTGCGGTATTACTGATATTCCGCAGGCATTTAAAAGCGGTAACGGCGATATTATGACCTTTTCTGAGGATGCAGCTTTCTGGGTGTTTAACCAGGTATCTAATTACGCTTACAATAAAGCATCACTTGTGGAGGGTGATATTAAAACAATTCAAAGTAAGATTGAGCTGGGCTATATTGATGAAGTTGCAGAAATTGACAGGATTGCTGGCAAAATTTTCCAGGAAGATGAGCGGGCTGCTGTCAGATACCTTACAGATTATTCTGTTGCAGCAGGTAATAAAACCACTGAGATATGGAAGAAGTTTTATGCTTTCCTCTTCACAAAATACCTTGACGGTAATAAGAAAGAAAAAAGGGAAATACCTGAAGGGTATAAATATGTTACACCCGCAATTGAATACGTGGGCTACCCGGATGAATGGTATCGCAGGATAGTTAAGGAAACCGGCGATAAGTTTAAGAATAAATAGGCTGCAGGCTGTAGGTGCCGGCTTAGGGATAAAACAAAAGAGGCTGTTTCAAAAGGGTGCAATCTTTGTCATTCCGAGCGAATGCGAGGAATCCATCGTTCTGATTATCAAATATTTAGATCCCTCGCATTCGCTCGGGATGACAGGAGTATTATACTTTTGAGACAGCCTTTTTTGTTCCTTTCTGATATATCTATTCTTCCTCCTGGAAATAGCCTTCCCTCGAAAGAATATGGTCGAGGTTGGCAATACCGTAAACCACCACTGCTGTTACAACTGCAGTATGCTCCTGGTATTCAGGAATACTCATATTGTAGGTGTCTCTTTCTGTATGCCATATCTCGCCATAATTGAAATCATATCCTTTGGGATCGCCAGTGCCAAAACCAATTGTCGGTACTCCATTAATGGCAAAGTAGGCATGATCAGATCCTCCTGCCCTGGTTGTCCTTCTTCTTGGCTCACTTTTGGTGAGGGTGAAGGGGAAATCAGGGTTAATGCTGTTCAGCGGCTCACATATTTTCTCAAAATCGGCATACATTGCCTCAGGCACACTAAGGCTGTTTGCTACAGTAGGACCTCCGTCGCGGTTAAAATAATTGGAAATCCTGTCCCACTTGTCCTCGTTGCCCAGAACCCAGGCCTTGGAGCCAAGCAGGCCAAACTCTTCGGCTGCCCATAGAGCGCATATAATGGTTCTTTTTGGCTTTCCTCCTGCTTCCATTATAAGTCGCGCGGCTTCCATATGAGGCGTTACTCCCGATCCATCATCAACGCCGCCTGTTGCAACATCAAAAGCATCCAGGTGACCACCCATTATTACATATTCGTCGGGATATTTACTCCCTTCAATAATTCCTATAACATTGTGAAACTTAACAGGTCCCATCTTAAAATGGTTGCGAATATCAAATTCAAGCTGGAAATACCTTCTTTCTTTTACCATCTGCTCAATTACCCTGTACTGGTGTTCATCAAGTTTAATATCAGGCACCTGGGGAAGATTATCAAAAGTAAGGTTTCCGTTATTTAT
>JAZBNV010000082.1:0-21014 GCA_036350795.1 Marinilabiliaceae bacterium | reverse complement strand
CCCCTTATCCTGAGATTTGATTATGTAGATAACAGTTCAGAGCTAGTAAGAATTCCGGCGGAAATCTGGATGAAAAACCAGGAAATGGTAAGTAAACTATTTGTACTGGACAAAGAAGTAAAAAGCATAGTACTCGATCCCTATATTGAAACGGCTGATGTGGATACAGAAAATAATTACTGGCCGAGAAAAACCGAAAAAATATATATGCAAATACGTTAAATGCAATAATACTTGCACGCATAAAAAACAGGTAAAAAGACGCGATGCCTCGCGTCTCCCTGTCGCTATAGATTTCTCACTACGTTCGAAATGACAACTCTTGTCATCCCTAGCGTTCGCTCGGAATCACAAAGATTGCGCCCTTTCGAGACGGCATTATTTCAGAAGGGCTACTACCTGGTCGTAAATTTCATCTACCCAGAGCGCATACATCTTTCCCGACGGGTGCAGGCCATCTTCTGCCACCAGCTCCGGATTCGCAGCAGCCCTGCGGGATATTCCGGTAATATCAAAATAGCTGATATCCCGTTTATTACATTCCTCCCTTACCACAGAATTATACAAATCTATCTCTGCAGCAATTTTTTCTGTGTCCCTGCCCCTGGCAAAGGGCATAACACCCCAGTCCGGAATGGAGAGAACAATAAGCCTGTCCTTTTTCTGAGCGGCAAATTTGACGGATATATCGAGCAAATCCCTGAACTCAAGCCTGAACTCCTCTGCACTTCTTCCCCTGAACTGGTTATTTACACCAATCAGCAGGGAAACAAGATCGAAGGTCCCGTCTGCATTAGAATCTTCGATTCCCTGCATCAGCTCGTCAGTAGTCCAGCCGGTACGAGCTATAATAAGCGGATCAGCTACCTTAAATGAGTCAGCCCTGAGCCTTATTGCCAGCTGCACAGGCCATCTCTCAATCTCGCTCACACTCTCACCGATAGTGTAAGAATCGCCAAGGGCAAGGTACTTAACCCTGATATCCGAATTATTCTCTTCCATCTTTGCGTCTCCCTTTACCATGCTGCTGCTACTGCCCTGGTTACACGAGCATAGAGCTAAAAACATGGAAATAATAACTAAAATCTTCTTTTGAAATATCATTTCTTCTCGTATAAACCAATTTTAAGCTTACAAAGCTACATATTTCCGGTAAAGAATCTCAAGATATAAAATTTGAGATTTACCACGCTCACAGATATGCTGGTAATTTTGATATAAATACATTTATTGCCTACTTTTATTCGGATTGATGTGTAAAACATAGAGTAATTTAATAACACAGGATATGCTTAAAGGAATTTCACCAGTAATAAGCCCGGATTTGCTTGCCGTTCTGGCTCGCATGGGCCATGGAGATGAGATAGTACTTGCCGATGCACACTTCCCGGGCGAAAGCTGCAATAATAATGTTCTGCGGGCTGACGGGATAAAAATAAGAGATCTTCTGGAGGGAATACTGCCTCTTTTTGAACTCGACTCCTATGTACCCGATCCCCTGGTAATGATGGCACCCGTTGAAGGCGATACCCTTGATCCGGCTGTTGAGGAAGGCTACCTGGCAGGTATTAATAAGTCAAACCCCCGGGTAAAGAAAATAAGCCGGATTGACAGGTTCGGGTTCTACGAGAGAACAAAAAGTGCCTTTGCAGTTGTAATGACCGGCGAAACTGCAAAATACGGAAATATTATTCTTAAGAAAGGCGTTACCCCGGTTTAGGAGGCAGAGGGTGGATGAGTTCCGCCTTCGACTGACAGGTAGGCGGACAGGGGAGAGTGGAAGGATGTTTATCATCCCTGTTTTACAGGCACCTGAACGAAGAAGGTGGTTCCTTTTTCCTGATTTGTTTCAAACCATACCTTTCCTTTCAGGTATTTTTCTGCGAGCAGCTTAATACTGTAGGTACCCAGTCCCCTGTCTTTCCCTTTTGTTGAAAATGACCTTTTAAACACCTGCAACTGGACTTCATTATTCATATATTGATCATTATGAACATAGAAGGTCAGTGCCGACCCCTCGTTGTAAAAGCCTGTAAGTACCTGTCCCTGCTCCTCTGAAGCTTCAAGGGCATTCTTCAGCATATTGATAAGTACTCTTTTAATTAGGATACCGTCGCATAGAAAATCACACTTTCCCCTGGTAGAGCTGATAAGGATATCCTTTCCTTCGGCAATAACATGATATGACACGGTACTCTTTACATCTTTAAGCACCTGCATAGCCTCGAGGCTATCATAATTTACTATAAGATCGTCATTTTCGGCCAGAACAAGTGAACGCTGTGCCTGTATTTCATCTATCAGGTCGTGGGATAATTGCTCAACAACCTTTACATATTCCTTAATTGTTTCAGGCTCATCAACCTGTTGCAGAAAACCGGTAAATCCCTTTATACCTCCGGCAGTATTCAGAATATCGTGGAAAAATATTCTTTCCAGAGCCATTTTACGCTTTTCGGCACTTATATCCTGCATAAACATCATCGTAAACTTCTTATCCCTTATTATAGCCGGTGAAGCAGTAACCTTATAATCAAAACTTACCTCTTCTTCTTCAATAAAGGAAACTATGCGGCACTCCAACGATACCTTCCTGTCGAGTTTACCGGATTGAAGTATTGCGTTTACCGCACCGCAGAACCTGCAGGCTTCAGAGGTGCCACAGCCACCGTCGGTGAGTTTTGAGTTGATACAATCAATTGCTTCACCGGGCCTGCTGCCTATTATTTCGTTGTAGTCCTTTGAGGGTAAAATACTTAGCAGACCTTCATTGGCATATACTATTTGTCTCTTATCGTTAAGCACTACAGCTACTTCGGGCATGGCGTCAAAAATATCCTTCAGGTATCCATAGTCCTTTACATAATGATGCTCTTCAGTAACCTCATTCTTCCCTTTTCTCTCAGGCGGGGCATGATATGTAGTCAGGTCTGACATGGATTTTTCTGTTAAGTTAAATAATCTTAGACTGCCGGAAAAAAGCTACTACTTGTATTTCTGTAAAATATTCAGCAGGAGCATAAGGTTTTCCCTTGTTTCCTCATCGAAGTTATCTCTCGTAAGTTCTCCTGATTTTACCGAGCTCAGGAATTTACTGAGAAGAAAATTTCGTGGCAGTTTTCTCTCCTGGATATACTCAGAATTTGCAACTGTTATCCCTTCCCTGTTATGAAGTATGTGATTCTTAAAATCAAGGGTCGACAAAAGATCTTCTGCATTTCTTAAAC
Source organism: Marinilabiliaceae bacterium (assembly GCA_036350795.1). Taxonomy (GTDB): domain Bacteria; phylum Bacteroidota; class Bacteroidia; order Bacteroidales; family VadinHA17; genus JAUVKT01. The sequence goes on along the minus strand of JAZBNV010000082.1, from coordinate 17,787 downwards.
CCTCGGGCATTATTACTATTGATTCCTGCTGAACAAGGCTATTTGAGAAAGCCAGGCTTTTCAGTTCTTCGGCCACAGCCAGTTCGTCTTCATTATTGAACAGCAGGACAGCAAAATTCATCCCCCATCCCATAAGAATATTGCACATCAGCGGAATGGATGATGGTTCTGTAGATGGGATAAAGTGGATACTCCCCTTGTAGCCTATAAGTTTCAGGGCAGCTGTCATAAGGTAATATGTACCAACGTCATTTACTATAATATTAAACTTATCGGCAGAAAACTCCTGGTTGCCAACAGGGTTACCCATAATACTCTGCAGGGGCGAGAGGGTATCGGGCGAGGCATCAACCAGGTGCACGGGATCGAGTATCGTTGTTGCCGAACGCTGGTTTTCCACATCATCTCTCTGGATAGCAAGAACCCTGTGCAGTTTATCAATATCGACCAGGTGGGGGGAGTGTGTTGTGTAGATAACCTGGATATTTTCCTTAATATCCTCGAAAACCTTAAGAACATCTTCCTGTGCCCTTGCATGAAGGCTCACACCCGGTTCATCAACCAGGAGGATAAGATGCTTCTTCTTATTCTCTGCTGCAGCCATTAGCTCAAGGTAAAAAGAGAGGAACCATCTTACACCCCTGCTCCTTTGTTTGGGATAAAGTCTTTCTCCCTCATCCTTTACCCAGAATTCAAGATATGGTTTACCGGCCTTTTCGCCGTGGGTGTTACTGTAATGATCGAGTTCAAAGCTTATCCTGATTTTATTCTGGCGTCCAACGTACTGTTGCCAGAAATCCTGGAAATCGAGAGTAAGCCTTGCATTAAGATTCTCTATTTTCTGCTTGAGTATCCTGGATGATGGCTGCTGGAAGAATGAATAATCCAGCTGTGCTATTGTAAGAAAGTTCCTGGCAGCCTTATAGCCCTCTATCTCGTCGTTTTCAGAAATAATGTCCTCCAGGTCGATCCGGTTTGGAAGCAGGCTCCCAAAGTCTTCAAATATCTCAAAAACAGGGATCTTTTCCGAAAATTCTCCTCCTATAAAAACCTTATCACAGGCAGGGGTATATTCAGACAGCAGCCTCTCAGCCTGTTCTTCTGCTTTAAGCACTGCCTGTCCGTCAAGCAGGAAACCGCAAACAAGGACCTGTTTTTCGATGGAAGCAAGCAGCTCGTCCTTTCTGGATGTTTCCTCTTTATAATTTTTAAGCACTTTCTCCCACTCACCTACCGAAAGTTCCTTCAGCCCGGGCCCCGACAGAAGTGTCATCTTCTGGTGTCGCTCTTCAAGCCTTGCTGATATCTCATCGAGCTTTGAATCAAGATCGCCAAGCCTTACTCTGAATGCATTTAGCCTGCTAAGTGCATCTGTAAGCATCCTGTTCTCGTCAAGTGCTTTATTATCAAGGTCTGATTTTTCGCGTAAATCCTTTAATTGAGCAAGTTTCTCCTTCCTGTCCTTTTCCACATCGGGATCGACAGCCTGAGATTTCTTCCTGAAGAACCCCATGCCGCCAGCTTTATGCGTTTCTTCGGGTAGTGATGATTCTATTTCTTCAATTTCCCTTTCTGCCCTGATGATATTGCTTTTAAGCACCTCGATATCATGTTCTGAAGACATAATCTTCTGTTCCACCTCCGATATCTTTTCTTCCTTCTTCAACTGCAGTGCGTCAAAATACTCACCAATAACTCCTCCAACCACCAGTTCGGAGCTAAGATCTGCCTTCCATATTCTTTCCAGGCTGATTGTATCCTCTTTTTCCAGTATCTCAAGCAGGTTTTTTTCAGTATCCTTAAGCCCCTGGGGAAGTTCCTCATCGCTTATATCGAACCTGCAGCATACACGGGGCAATGACATATCACTTCTGAGCACATCTTCGCTGATACTGCCCGAATAGAATACTCTCAGACCCTCCAGTACAGAGGTCTTGCCAGATTCGTTCTGACCAATAAGACAGGTAATATTGTCAGGTGACAGGTTTTGCCAGCCCGTATCAACAATCGACCTGAAATTAAATATGCGAAAAGCCAATAACCTCATAATTATTAAATTTCAAAGCCCAGCACTGTAACATCATCAACCTGCATTGATTTACCCATCCATTCAAGAAAGGTGTTCTCAATATGGTCTTTTTGTTTCGTCATGCTTAATCCGGAAACCGACACCAGCAGTTCCCTGAAGCGGTTAATTTTAAATTTCTTATTGGTCTCCCAGCCAAACTGGTCGGGGTAGCCATCTGAGAACAAATATACCAAATCTCCTTCCTTTACCTCAATCCTGTGATTGGTAAATGATACCTCCTCGAGCGGAGCAACACCTATTGGCATCTTATCGGGCCTGTATTCCTTCAGAACGCCATCCCTGACGAGCATCAGGGGCCTGTTGGCCCCGGCATACTGCAACACACCCCTGAAAGGTTCATAAACACACAGGGCAATATCAATACTGTCCTTCTTTTCATAGTCCTTGCCCTTTTGATCGAGCGCAACCATCACCTTCTCCCTCATCCTGTTAAGTATCCTGTTTGCCCTTGGTACAGTTTTAACCTGCAGTATCTCGTTCAGGAAAGATATTCCGAGTATCGAAAGCAGTGCACCCGGCACCCCGTGCCCGGTACAGTCGCCGGTAGCAATTATTGTATATCCTGCGTTCTGGTAGGCATAGTAGAAGTCACCACTCACTATATCCTTCGGCAGGTAAATCACAAAATGATCTTTCAGAATACCCTGCAGGAAGGAAGTATCAGGTATAAGAGCCTGCTGAATCATACGTGCATACCTGAGGCTGGAGAGATGATCCTCCATGGCCTGCATAAATTCGATAGTGTCAAAAGTATTCCTTCCCTCTGTCATCCTGATGATCTGTTCCAAAGTATAACCCATAAATATACATCAATTCTGTTAAAATGCCAGCTTTTGATCAAAGCTATGGGCTGGATGAATAAGGAAGCAGTGAGCACAAAATATTTCAACATGCTTTACCCGGCTTTCATCTTCTTCCTTGCATCTTGTGACCTGCGTCATTATATTTGCACTTCATTATTAAGAAGCTATGATTTCGGTTGATTCGTTAAGTGTATATTTCGGGAACTTTGCCCTGCTTGATAAAGTTTCATTCCTGGTTAACCAGCGCGACAGGATAGGCTTAACCGGGAAGAATGGTGCGGGAAAAACCACTTTGCTCAGGATACTGGCCGGAGAGCTGAATCCTTCTGAAGGAAGTATAGGCATACCTTCGGGCACCAGCATTGGTTATCTTCCTCAACAAATGGAAGTGTCGGACCAGACAACTGTAAAAAATGAAGCACTCAGGGCCTATAGTGAGCTGTTCTCACTCGAAGATAAGATTGAAGCCATAACAGCCGAAATAGGAAGCAGATCAGATTATGAATCAGACGACTACCTTAAACGATGTGACCAGCTTGCCGATCTGCAGGAGGAGTACAGGATTAAAGGCGGGGACAATATTGAAGCTGAAATAGAACTCACCCTTCTGGGACTTGGTTTTGCCAAAGATGATTTCAGCAAGCCCACCAGCCAGTTATCAGGAGGATGGAGGATGAGAATTGAACTGGCCAAGATCATTCTTAAGAAACCTTCGGTCCTGCTTCTTGATGAACCTACAAATCACCTCGACATTGAATCAATTGAGTGGCTCGAAGGTTTTCTGAGGAACTACCCGGGCGAAGTGATAATGGTTTCGCACGACCGGGCCTTCCTCGATAATATCACAACAAGAACCATAGAGATCTCGCTCAGCAGGATTTATGACTACAGGGTACCCTACTCAAAATACCTTGAACAACGGGAGGAAAGAAGGGAACAACAGCTTGCAGCTTACCGGAATCAGCAAAAAATGATTAACGACACCGAAAGGTTTATAGAGAGATTCAGGTATAAGAATACAAAATCGGTGCAGGTACAGTCGAGAATAAAACACCTTGATAAACTTGACAGGATTGAAGTGGATGAGGAGGACAAATCCAGGATTAATATAAGATTCTCTCCTGCTCCCAGGTCGGGTACAATAGTTGTAGAAGCCGAAAACCTCGGAAAAAAATACGGAGATTTAACTGTACTGAATGAGATAGACCTAATAATAGAGAGGGGTCAGAAAGTGGCCTTTGTAGGCAAAAACGGGGAAGGCAAGACAACTCTTTCCAGGATAATTATGAACGAAATAGATTATAGCGGTTCTCTTAAGCTGGGTCACAATCTCAAAATCGGATATTTTGCTCAGAACCAGGACGAGCTGCTCAATAATGATCTGACTGTATTGCAGACAATTGACAATGTGGCTGTAGGAGAAATAAGAACCAGGATAAGGGATATCCTGGGAGCCTTCCTCTTTGGTGGTGAAGATGTTGATAAGAAAGTCAGGGTTTTGTCGGGTGGAGAGAAGTCGAGGCTGGCTCTTATTAAGTTATTGCTTGAACCCTATAACCTGCTGGTTCTTGACGAACCAACCAACCACCTTGACCTGCTTTCAAAAGACATCCTGAAAGCTGCACTTCAGAAGTATGATGGCACATTAATTGTGGTATCACACGACAGGGATTTTATGGACGGGCTCGTTGAAAAAGTCTATGAGTTCAGGAACCAAAAGGTTAAGGAACACATTGGCAGCATATACGAGTTTCTGCGTAAAAAGAAGCTGGACACTCTGAAACAGCTTGAGAGAAGAACGGTAGATGAAGCCAGGACAGAGAAGAAAGAAGATTCTGATACCAAGAAATCGTACCTTGAGAAAAAAGACACAGATCGCAGAATCCGAAAGATTGAGAAAGAGCTGGCGCAGAATGAGAATGAAATAGAAAGCCTCGAAGCCGAAAAGGAAGAACTGGAAAAAGCACTTGCAGACCCCGAAACGGTGAAAGACAGTGGAAGCATGTTCGCCAGGTACGAAGAGATAGGGAAGATAATGGAGAAGAAACTTGCAGAGTGGGAGAAGCTGAATTTAACACTTGAACAACTTAATAAGAAATAATGCAAACTGCAGTATTTGAAAAGGAATATGAAGTCAGGTCGTACGATACCGACCCGCAAGCCAGGCTTGGCACGGGTACCCTCTTCAGTTACCTGCAGGATATAGCAGGCCTGCATGCCGAAAAACTGCATTTTGGCCGTAATGATCTTAAAACAGAAAAACAATTCTGGGTTCTTTCGAGGATGATATGCAGACTGACAGGCATGCCTGCCTGGAATGATGTTCTTAAAATAACAACCTGGCCCAAAGGAGTTGAAGGTGTCTTTGCAATCAGGAATTTCAGGATCAGCGATAATAAAAATAATCTTATTGGTGAGGCCAGTTCTTCATGGATAATTGTTGATATGGATACCAGGCGTCCGCTTAGGCCCGGGACAAACCTTATGGCATTTAAGGATAATTCGCCATTTGCCGGCTTTAATTGCCCTGTCGCAGCCAGGATTCCGCTGGAAGAAGATAAGCCTTACAGGTCGCCGCTAAAAGAGGTAAGGTATAGCGACCTTGATATCAATATGCACGTAAATAATGCCAGGTATCTCAACTGGATAACAGACTCCTACCCAATGGAGTTTCTGAGGAAGAACGTGCCGGCAGAGATCGAGGTAAATTATCTTTCAGAAACTACCACGGGTGATGATTACTATGTGACTACGGAAGAAAAATCGAACATTTTCTACCACTCGGTTGTAAAGGAAAATGGTGCCAGGGTAGCATGCAGGGCAAGAATTTCATGGAATCCTTGCGATGAGAATAAACTTTACTAAATTTACTTTCAGCAATTTATGCCCGACAGAGATAAAATATTATTAATTATACTTGGCTTCCTGCTTGTATTTTCGTCGTGTACTCCGGTACAAAGAGACAATTTCGATCCGGACGACATGTCGTACCTGTACAATCCTCTCAGGAACTCTATCCATCCCAGGTACAGGGTTTATAATGATAACGACCAGACCAGTACCCTTTCGGTTAAGTTATATGCAAATGAGCTATATTTTTCTGAAGCTAACCCTGAAGGAGTTCCAATTGCATCGCTGGTATTTTTCTACAGGCTTTATAATATTTCCCAGGGTCGTGTCCCTGTTGATACTGCACTTACGAAGATAGATGTACGCAAGGTAAACGGTAAACGGGATTATATTTACAGTTTCTCACTTAAAGCACCAATGGGATATAAATACGAAGTGGAATTGCTTCTTAAGGATGCCATCAGGAGCAAGTCGGTACAGGCTCATATTCCCTTTGATAAAACTAATTATCTTAATAAACACAGCTATAAGGTAAGGGGACACTTCAATAAGTATGACGTTTATACTGAAGTACTTAAAGAGGGTGAGTATTTTAACGTATTATATCCGGCTGCTACTCCCGATACAATCTACCTGAAATACTATAAACCCTACGACAGGATCCCGGTACCCCCTTCGATGCTTATTCCCGAACCCGAGCTCGATTTTACACCCTACAGGTCGGTTGCCCTGCCCTATTCAGACACATTGCCTATTATGCTTCCGAACCGGGGGGTATATACATTCTCTGTTGACTCAAATACAATACAGGGTTGTACCCTGTTCAACTTTGGCAACACCTATCCCGGACTTAATATGCCGGATGTAATGATTGAGCCTCTTATTTACCTCAGCAACCCGGATGAAATAGAAGAGATGCTTGCCACTGATAAGCATAAGATTGCACTTGATAATTTCTGGCTTGAGATTACGGGCAATGTTGAGCGTTCCAGGGAACTGGTAAGGATATACTATAACAGGGTGCTTTATGCCAATTATTTCTTTTCGTCGTATAAAGAAGGATGGCGAACCGACCGCGGAATGATATATATTATTTATGGCCCGCCCGACAAAGTCTATAAAACAAACGAAGGAGAGAAATGGGGCTATCGTAAGCCGGAAATAAAAAGCAGCTGGAGTATCAGGTACAGGGTAAAGGACGAGTACCTCTTCTTTTCCTTTTCCAGGAGGGATAATCCCTTTACTGATAATGATTTTACTTTGCTAAGGAGCGAAAGTGTTACAACATACTGGGACCAGGCAATAAGAAGCTGGCGCAATGGTATTGTATTCAGACTTGATAATCCACAGGACCTATAAAATGAGCAACGACCCCGACTTTATTTTTGGACTTCGACCGGTAATTGAAGCAATACGTTCAGGCAGACAGATCGATAAAATACTTGTAAAAAAAGGCCTTAAGGGTGAACTTTACCATGAACTCTTATCCTTGCTGCGAGAGCATGAGCTCAGCTACCAGGCGGTACCACCGGAGAGGCTCGACCGGGTAACGCGTAAGAACCACCAGGGCATTATAGCATGGCTTTCGGCTGTTGAGTACCAGAAGATTGAAAATATACTTCCGGCTGTTTATGAAGCCGGACGCGACCCGCTTATTCTCCTGCTCGATGGTGTATCTGATGTTAGGAACTTTGGAGCAATAGCCCGTAGTGCAGAATGTATGGGTGTGGATGCAATTGTTATCCCTGAAAAAAAATCAGCAAGAATTAATGCTGATGCGGTTAAAACATCGGCAGGAGCACTTCATAATATTGCAGTTGTGAGAGTAAGAAGTCTTAAGCGCACTATTGAAAATCTTAAGAATTCAGGCCTGTCAATTATTGCTGCCAGCGAAAAATCAGATACAAGTCTCGAACAGACAGACCTGAAAGGTCCGCTTGCGCTTGTTATGGGTGGCGAAGACCAGGGTATTGAAGCAGGTATACTGGCTCTTTGCGACCGGCATGCCACAATAAGCACCAGCGGGGTAACCTCATCTCTGAATGTTTCTGTTGCAGCCGGAATCTGCCTGTACGAGATAAACAGGCAGAGAAGAGGTTGAAGGGTGAGAGACAGGCGTAAGGCGTAAGGCGTAGGGACAGGCAATACTGCATACACCTTAGCCCGAAGCACTTATGATATCATATTCTCGATCCGCCTGTCGAGTTCACCCTGGTCGGAAGTAAATGAATAGAGTCCTGCAATATTCAGGAGAGTATCCGGGGCAATCTTCTTATTCCTTATCATATCTTCCCATCTGGAATAAACAGGTATCTTCCCGTCATCTGTGATATGCCGGATATTTTCTGTGGTCATAAGCGGAAAAGCATCGTAAAACCCTGCATCCCTGAACCGGTCCTCCAGTTCGGCACCGCTGGCGGGCAGATCAGCCCCGAGTTCCATTGCCAGTTTCTCGAGTCCGGGATCCACACTCCAGAACTTATAAATACCCGAATCAACAAGGTCAACACTTACTCCGGGAGTATAATCGTGCTCTGTTTTATTGCTGAATTTTCCTTCAAGTATTTTTCTTCCGTCCATAGCTACCTTTGGCGGCATAGTATAGAGGTCGGTCCCGGCAAGAGACTCCAGCTGGCTGTAAGACCTGAGGCTTGCAGCTATAAGTCGTGTGCTGTGGCTGTATGATCCTGCAATACGGCTAATGGCCCTCTGTGTTTCAATCACTGCCTTTTCTCCTGCTCCTGAGCCATCTCCCAGCTTATTATCTGCAATATAGGCCCCAATCCGGCCAAGAAATACATTCAGGTAATCAGGGCGGGCTATATGAGCAGCGATTACGTTCTGGCGTGCTCCGAAACCAAGTGTGAAATTGATTCGTACTCCCCTTTCTTTAAGAAGTCTTGCCCCAATAAGTCCTGAAGCAGTATAGGGAACCTTAATAATAAACTTTTCAGGACAGATTGCCTGGTACCTTAAACCATAATGAAGAATAGCATCAATATCATTTGCGGTATCGGTATGCAGCTCAACACTTACATAGCCTCCGAAACGCTTTACCAGTCTCAGTCCGTGCCTCGCATTAAGGATAAAGGCTATTTCCTTAACCCGCTCAGAAAGTGGCAGCGCCGAAACTATTGCTGCCGACTCCTTAATATAATCGTCATAAATTCCTTTCTGTATAACTTTGTTGATCAGGGTATTATTGGTTGTCAGGGCTTCCATATCGGAAGTCCATACCTCTTCTGCTTCCTGCATATCACCGGTATCGAGCCAGAGGGTTGTTCCGGTGTTTTTCAGTTTCTGCCAGAAAGGGTCGGCTGCTGCCCTGAATACCTCCTCGTTAATATCCGAAAGAACATAATTTCTTATTTTTTCTGCTAGTTTCTGATCGATCATATTTTGATTTTTATTTTAGCTGTTTATCATTGCATGGAAATCATCACCTGTAGGGTTCTGGAACACTTTCAGTCCAAACTCCGGTATTACAGCAAGAAGGTGATCAAAGATATCTGCCTGTATTGCTTCATAAGAAGCCCACTCCTGGTCGTTGGTAAACACATATATCTCTAAAGGCAGGCCGGCCTCTGTTGGTTTTAGCTGCCTTACCAGGAAGGTCATATCGTTGTGAATCTTCGGGTGATGCCTGAGATAAGCTTCAACGTAGGCCCTGAAGGTTCCTATATTAGTGAGGCGCCTTCCGTTTACAAGCACCGAATCGTCAACATTATTCTTCCTGTTGAAGTTGTTCAGCTCCTCCTCTTTAGTGAGGATATAATCTTTAAGTATCTGTATCTTAAGTAGTTTGTTTCTTAATTCCTGATCGAGGAATTTAACCGACTTCATATCAAGATTAATTGCACGCTTTATACGACGCCCGCCCGATTCTTCCATGCCCACCCAGTTCTGAAAGGAATCCTGTACAAGCGCATAAGTTGGAACAGTAATTATCGTTTTATCAAAGTTCTGGATTTTAACTGTATTAAGGGTAATATCAATTACTGTACCGTCGGCTCCCTTTGATGGCATCGAGACCCAGTCGCCGATCTTCACCATTTTATTTGACGACAGCTGTATACTGGCAACAAGGCCCAGTATGGTATCTTTAAATACCAGGATAAGCACAGCTGCCATTGCTCCCAGACCTGCCAGGAGGGCACTTATCTCCTTATTGAACACAAGCGACACAATGATAAGGGCTGCAACAAATCCGAGAATAATCTTAAGCACCTGAACGTATCCCTTTATATGCCTGTGTTCGGCAATGGGTAACTCATTATAGATACGGTACCATGCATCAACAAAGGCCCAGGCAACAAGCAGTGAAGCCACTATCATGTATAAATATGTAAGCTTCTGCACAAAATCCAGCCAGCCAGGGAAAGCATCCAGGGCCCATTCGGCCATAAACCAGATTACCAGTGCAGGGGCAATATGAGAGAGCTTTGTAAAGACCTGTGAATCAAGGAATATATCGTCCCACTTAAATTTTGTTCGTCTTACAACGGCAGTTACCACCCTGTTAATAATAAACTTTGCAAGCTTATATGCCAGCCAGCTCAGAAGGGCAACAACCACTACTATAATAACTGTTCTTAGCGACCATGCAAGGCTTTCTGACATCCCCATTTCCAGGAACAGCTTATCGAGAAATTCTGAAGGATCAATTTTGTCGAACATACTTCCTGAATTTTATTTGGCAAAAATAATGAAAATTGGCTTGCCGGGGCAATGGAATTATGGATTGTTGAGAAAAGGTTAATTACTTCTCTAATCAGAAAATTCAAATTGCATATCCTCAGTTTTTAAGAGGCAGGCTAACAGTAAAGATACTTCCCCTGTCGGGTTTGCTTTCAACTGTAATATGCCCCTTATTCAGGTCAACAACTTTTTTCATTATTGACAGGCCCAGGCCCGAACCTGAGATATTTTTGGTTTTATCGCTTCTTATTCTTGAAAACTCTTTGAATAGCATTGCCTGTTCTTCCTCCGACATGCCTATCCCGGTATCGCTTACCCTGATCAGGACAGATGTTCCATCTCCTGATATTGAGAATTCAACCCTTCCTTCTTCATTATTGTATTTTACAGCATTGGAAAGGAGGTTATTAAAGATTATCTCCATTTCTGCTGCATCTGCTTTTACCAGGAGTCCTTCTTCAAAATTCCTGTTTATTACAATATTCTTCTGAATTGCAACCGGGTATATTGAATCAACAGCCATTTTACCAAGTTCGGCAAGGTTAACTGTTTTTATATTCCTTGTTTTGCTGCCGGATTCGATCTTTGTAAAATCCAGCATGTCCATTATCAGTCCCCGCATGGAATCAAGCCTGGTAAGGGATCTGTCAATCATCTTTTCATAAGCTGCTATATCTTTACCTGCCTGTTTATCCTTCATTATCCTGAGGTAACCTTCAATGGCATTAATAGGTGATTTTAACTCGTGCGAAAGAACAGACAGGAACTTAAACCTTATCTGCCTGGCCTCTTCCTTCATTTTAGAAGTCATTCGCTTCAGGAAAAGGTGCTTGGTTATGCTCTCAATGGCTGACTTAAGGTCCTGAGATGAGAATGGTTTAGGAATAAAGTTAAAAGCGCCGTTATTTGTTGCTTTAACTGCCAGTTCGATGGAAGCATAGGAGGTAATCATCATAACTGCTGCATCTATGGAATTCTTGTTTATATACTCCAGTACTTCGATGCCTTCCATTCCGGGAAGCTTATTATCAAGCAAAACAATGTCGGTCTTTCCTGATTTAAGAATATCTATTGCTTCTTCGCCGGTATCGGTATCGGTGATCTCGAAATTGAAATCGTCGTCAAAAAAAGGAAAACTTACCGTATAATCTTTTAATGAGCGCCTTATACCCATTCGTATTCCTGGTTCATCGTCAACAATCAGCAGTTTAAGTGTCTCCATAAAATAATGCTTTTGCAGTTTTACTTTGTACCGGCACCCCCTGTGCCTGTGGCCCTGTACCTCTACTTATGCGAATGAGAGGAAAAGTATTTCTAATTAAATCTTTAATAATTTATTGATTTCACGGTGCAGCTGGTCGGGTCTGATTCCTTTTGCCAGGTACCTGTCAGCCTTTATCCAGCTTCTTTCCGAATCCGATTCAGACTCAAAGCTGATTCCCGTTACAGAAGAAGCAGATGTAACTATCATAACGGGCACATCGGGATATAGCTTTTTCATTTTATACGAGAGTATAAACCCACTGTCGTCCTTATTCATCATCAGGTCAAAAATTGCCAGGTCTGGTTCGATGGAGTTCATCATCTCCACGCACTCACTTTCACTTGTGGCAGTAAGAGTGTCGAATCCAAAACTCTCAACATGAAACTTAAGTTGCTCAAGGTAATCCACATCATCATCAGCAATTAAGATTGTTTTTTTCTTCTCGTCCATGGTATAATTAATAAATTGTTTATCATTTCGTTTATTCCTGTCATCCCGAGCGCAGCGAAGGATCTGCGGCTTATATACCAGCTTACTCTCGCTGTTCGGAATTACATACTGTTCTCATTTCTATTCCCTGTTTGCAGGAATACTTATTGTAAATGTTGTTCCTGTTTCGCCGGCCCCGGGATCAGCATTCGAAGCCACGTTTATTTTTCCCTTATGCATTTTTACTATGCCGTAGGCGAGTGGCAAACCCAGTCCGGTACCTTTTCCCACATCCTTTGTAGTGAAGAAGGGAGTAAATATTTTTTCCATATCCTGTTCGGATATTCCTGTTCCACTGTCTTTAATTACCAGGATAATATCGCCAGAATCTTCTGATAGTTCAACACACAGTTTGCCTCCCTCAGGCATTGCCTCTACCGAGTTTCTGAGGAGGTTGGTAAGTACCTGCATCATCTGGTCCCTGTCGATTCTGATTAGCGGATCGTCAATGTTATGCTTAAATGAAAGTTTAACTTCGGGAGGTATTATTACAGACTTAAAGCTGCTGAGCAGGAATTCTATAATATTACAGTCTTCGGGTTTAACCTGGTTTTTCCTGGCGAAATTCAGTAAACCTCCTACAATCTTTTTGCACCTTTCGGCCTGCTCATTAATAATGGAAATATCTTCACTTAGCTGACTGCCTTCACCCAGTTCATCCCTTAATATACTGCTGTAAAGGGTAATTATGCCCAGCGGATTATTCAGTTCGTGAGCTATCCCTGCCGACACCTGCCCCATACTTGCGAGTTTCTCAGATTGCTTCAGAGCCTGGCGGGTATCGGCAAGTTTCCGGTTCGAGATATTGAGGTCGGCAACCGACTCATGCAGCTTTTCAATGGCAAAGGGAAGGCACATTTCGGCTTCGGCCAGCCCTTTAACTACTGCCACAGCATGATCGCGGCAGGTTTCATATCCGCAGGCTCCGCAATTCAGCATATCTGACTCTTCCCTGCGACCCATTGAATGCAGAACTTCATTTACTGCCTCTTCACAGGGCTCCTCAATTCGCTGGTCGGAGGCACTGAATGTTCTGCCCAGGTTAATAGTACTGTAAAGCTTTATCTCCCGTTCCCAGTTGGGGATATCCAGGCCATCCAGTTTTTGAGAAACATATTCGCTTATACGTTTTCTTTTAAGAAAGGTAGCATTCTTCCTTGTCATTCCAGGTCCCTGCACGCAGCCGTCACAACAGAGCAATTCGAGGTGCTGGTCCCTTAGCTCCCCCTGCTCAAAATTCTTCACTGCTTCCATCATCCTTGTTTTTCCTTCAGCAGTAATAACCTCGCCCTTGCCAAATCCCTCGGTCCTGTTTATGGAAGTTATCAGGCCATGGTTTACCGGGAAAAAAGAGCCCCTGCCTGATAATGGTTCATCAAAATCAGAAATATTTACGGGATCAGGATAAATACCGGCCTCCCCAAACATTTCCCTTAGCTCGGCAAAAGTAAGATTCTCAGAGAAAGAACCTGATTCGGCCTTTTTTGCAATGCAGGGCCCTATAAAAACCATGTTCAGATTAGCACCATATTTAGCTTTTACGACTTCTGCAACAGCCATTGCCGGTGAGGCAAGCGGGGCAAGATACTCAACCAGGCCTGGATGGTAGTGCTCAATAAAGTTAACCACTGCCGGGCAATCGGAAGTAATTACAGGTCTGTTAGCAGGCTTATCGAATATTTTTTTGTACCCGGCTGCCACCAGGTCGGCCCCGAACGATACTTCCACCACCCTGTCGAAGCCCAGTTTCCTGATCATGCCTACAAGAATCCTGTAATCTTCTATATCATCAAATTCGGCAGGGAAGCTGGGGGCAATGCATGCAAGCGATATCTTATTATCTTCCAGAATTTCCAATACTTCTGCCTTTGACCGCCTGTACACTTTGGCGCCCTGGCTGCAAACCTTAACACAATTTCCGCATGCAATACATCTTTCGGGAATTACTTCAGCCTGGCCATTAATAATCCTGATTGCCTTAACCGGGCATTCCCTTACACAGGTATAGCAAACCTTGCACAGGTTTTTAACCGTGTAAACAAGTGGATTATCTTCTGTAAAACTGGCCATTTTTTATTTCTTATCAGAGGTTTAGCCTTTCTGCATTTTACTTAATCACATCTCTTTTTTGATAATGTGTATGGAGCAGCTCATGAGACCTGTGGCTAAGCGGTTCGCCAAGAAAATCTTTATAAAGCTGCTGAACATCAGGGTTCTTATGAGACACTTTTATTGATTCGGTATCATCAATCCTGTATAGAGATTTAGCCCTTTCAATAACTGCCGACTCGTTAAGGTTTATTGGTTGTCCGCCGCCGGCCACACAGCCCCCCGGGCAGGCCATAATCTCGATAAACTGGATATCATTTCTGCCTGCCTTTATCTCATCGAGCAGTTTCCTTGCGCTGGCAAGCCCGTTTACCACTGCCACTCCAATTTCAATATCTCCAATTTTTATTTTTGTTTCCTTGCGTCCCTTAAGTCCTCTTACCTCGGGTACCCTGAACTGTACAAGCTCTTTTCCGGTAATCTTATAATGGGCAGTTCTGATTGCAGCCTCGGCCACCCCGCCTGTATTACCGAATATCTTACCTGCAGACGATCTTATCCCCAGGGGGTTATTTGCTGTTTCAGGATCAAGATTATGAACATTTATACCGAAAAGTTTTATAAACTTAACAAATTCTCTTGTTGTTAGCACAGCATCCACATCACTTATACCCCTGTTGGTCATTTCTTCGCGCTGTGCCTCAAACTTTTTAGCTGTACAGGGCATAATTGATACCGAATAAATATTTTCTCTTTCAATTCCCTTCTTTTCGGCAAAGTAGCTTTTTATAACAGAACCTGCCATTTGCTGCGGCGATTTACATGAGGATATGTTTGGCAGCATTTCGGGGACAAATTCTTCGGCATATTTAACCCACCCGGGGCAGCAGCTGGTAATCAGGGGCAGGTTTTTATTTTCTTTTATTCTTTCTATAAGCTCTGCTGATTCCTCCATTATTGTAAGATCGGCTGCAAAAGAAGTATCGAATACATAGTCGAAACCAATCTTACGAAGGGCAGCATTCATTATACCGGCTATATCTTTGCCTGGTTTCATTCCCAGCTCCTCTGCAATCGAGACGCTTATAGATGGAGCATACTGAACTGCCACTGTTTTAGCAGGATCGAGTAAGGCCTCTTTTATTTCTGCGAAGTGGTTTTGCTCGGTTAGCGCACCTGTAGGACAAACCATAATACACTGTCCGCAGTTAACGCACGAAGAGGTATTCATACCTTTATCGAAGGCGGTGGAAACCACAGCCTTACTTCCTCTTTTGCTGAAATCGATACAGGCCACACCCATTACTTCTTCACAAACCCTTATACACCTTCCGCAGAGGATACACTTTTCAGGATCTCTTATTATACTTACACTTGAGGTATCGAGCGGGAGCTTATTTTTTCGTCCCTGGATTCTTCGTTCAGTAACACAAAGTTCCTCGGAGAGGCCCTGTAGCTCACAATTACCATTCCTTACGCAGTAAAGACAATCGTCGGGATGGTTGCTCAGAAGCAGTTCAACGATCACCTTCCTGGCCTCTGTTACCCTGGGAGAGTGTGTCAGGATTTTCATTCCGTCTTCAACCACTGCAGAGCACGAGGTTATAAGCTTATCACTGTTAAGGTGCTCAACCACGCACATCCTGCACGAGCCTGTCGGGAACATATTCTTCAAATGACACAGGGTCGGGACCTTTATGCCGTTCGCACTCAGTACATTTAAAACAGTTTCACCCTTTTCTGCCTCTATTGCTTTCCCGTTTACATTTATTGAAACACTCATTTCTTAACTTTTAAAATCAGCTAACCTAATTAATAACAACAGCATCGAACTTACATACCTGCACGCACGAACCACAGGAGATACACTTTTCTTCCACAATAAAATGAGGAGACTTTCTTGATCCTATTATTGCATTTGTGGGGCATTTCTTAGCACAGAGGGTACAACCCGTACATTTATCCACATCTATCGTAAAAGTTCTCAATTCTGTACATACTCCTGCCCTGCACTCACGACCAAAGATATGCTCCTCATATTCCTCGCGAAACCATTTCAATGTACTTAGAACAGGGTTTGGCGCTGTCTGACCCAGTCCGCAGAGTGAGGTTTCGCGGATAACCTTCCCAAGCTTTTCAAGCTGGGAAACCCCTTTCAGCCTGCGAAGCGCATGGTGTTCGCTGCCATTAGCCGGCTTGTGGGTTATATCTTCGAGTATCTCCAGCATTCTTCGTGTGCCTTCGCGGCATGGTATACATTTGCCACAGCTTTCGCGCTGAATAAAATCCATAAAGAATTTTGCAACATCCACCATGCAGGTATCTTCGTCCATCACTACCAGTCCGCCCGAGCCCATCATTGCTCCAACCTCAATCAGCGAATCATAGTCGATCGGGATATCAAGGTTTGCTTCAGTAATGCAACCACCCGAGGGGCCACCAATCTGCACTGCCTTAAATTTCCTGCCATTCCTGATTCCGCCGGCAGTATCAAAGATCACTTCCCTGAGAGTAGTACCCATTGGTATTTCAACAAGGCCTGTAAGGGCTACTTTCCCTGACAGGGCAAATACCTTTGTGCCTTTGCTGTTTTCTGTTCCGATTGCAGCAAATGCATCTTCACCCATAGCAATAATGGAAGGTATATTAGAAAGTGTCTCAACATTATTTATTATGGTTGGTTTCCCGAAAAGGCCCTGTGTGGCAGGGAAAGGAGGTCTGGGGCGGGGCATTCCTCTCTTACCCTCTATACTATGGATCAACGCTGTTTCCTCTCCGCAAACAAACGCACCCGCACCCATTTTGACCTTTATTTCGAAATCTATGCCAGAACCAAAAATGTCCTTTCCCAATAAGCCGTAATCCCTGGCCTGATCCAGGGCTATATTTAATCTTTTTAAAGCAAGAGGATATTCAGCCCTGATGTAAACGTAGGATAATGTAGCACCTATTCCATAGGCTGCAATTGCCATACCTTCGATTAGCCGGTGCGGATCACCTTCAATTACCGCGCGGTCCATAAAGGCTCCGGGGTCGCCCTCATCGGCGTTGCAAACCAGGTATTTCTGGTCGCTTTCAACTGCCTGGGCAAATTTCCATTTCTTCCCGGTTGGAAATCCCCCGCCTCCACGTCCTCTTAAACCACTACGTTCAATCTTATCGCAAATCTCAAGCGGAGAGTACTTTTTCAATATATCCAGGTAAGCTGAATAACCTCCTGCAGCAATATACTCGTCAATACTGACAGGATTCCGAACACCACAATTCTGAAGAACCAGCCTTTTTTGAGGCCTGAAGAAGGGGTGTTCATTTATATCGTTTACTCCTTCCCAGGCTTCGGCACCATCAGAAGGGAATTGGCCGAGTATATAATGTCCAGGAAGGCTGTTCCCGCCCAGGAGCGGTGCAAGTATTCCATCCACCTGTTGGGCATTTACTTTTTCGAATGAAAGGCGCTGCTTTCCCGGGATCTGTACATCCATAATCGGTTCTGACGAGCACAGTCCTATACAACCGGTTTCAATAATATCGGCATCAATATTATT
>JAZBNV010000081.1:0-4878 GCA_036350795.1 Marinilabiliaceae bacterium | reverse complement strand
TCAGCGGTGGCATGTATTCCTACCCTTCATTAAGGGATGATGTGCGACAGGCCATGATTACCAGGGCTTCTACAGGGAAAGCAGGATTTGAATTTTTAACTTCGACTGTTCCGTCAGATTATATGGAAGAGATGGTGAACTTCTTTTTCTATTCTGATATCGATTTAAATAGCCGTGAACCATATGATATTAAAGTTAATGGTATAGCCCTGCTGACTTTTATTCCGGATGAGAACGGAAACCTGGAGATCATTAACAATCCCGGGAACGGAGAAGCTATTTACTACCTCTACAGGAGAGACCATAATGGTGATGGAGTAGGTGCATTCCGCCTGGGTGTGCCTGCATCAATTTTGAAAAAAGGCGAGAAGGCAAGGATTTCAGTTACAGGTCATGCAAAGGGCTCCAACGCCTGGTTTATGCTTTTTAAGGTTCCCGGTGCAATAGACTGGCTGAGCAAAGCCGCATTAAAAGATGTGTCTTTTTCCATTAAACAATTTAACGGGCAATTGTTGATTGATGCCCCTGCTCATCTTGCCGGAAAGGAAGTTTTTGTAATATCCGATGGGGAGAAGAGTAAAGCAGTGACTTTTAAGCTGCAGGGAGAGATAGCTAAAGCGGCTGTAACTGCCGGGGCACCAGGCAACTCATTTCAAATCAATTATGGGTCTGAAATCTATGCAGTGGAAATAAAGAGTGGAGATGGAAATATTACCGAAAGCGTAATAAAAGGCGAATACTCATATACCTCACACGCACATGCAAACAACGGCTGGATAGCTGAATTTACAAAACGATACCGTCCTGACTTCTATAGCGCATATGAACCTTTCTTTGATAATAAATATGAAAAGGCACTGGTCTCGCTTATGAATTCCAGTCACCAGGATATTGCCTGGGTCGACCGCCCTGAAGTCTGCATTATACTTCGCGACACGCTCTTACTTACACCGATTATAGAAGATGCCTTTGAACGTAAAGACTATGGCTTTGACATTGAAAATGGCTTAATGCTGAGAGAATACCTCGATCGCCATCCCGGTTCACAGGCAAAAATTACTGAGCTATTAGACCGTAAGCTCCTTTCTGTTGGAGCTACTTATAATTGCCCCTACGAAGATATGTACGATGCCGAAGACCTGGTGCGACAACTATACCTGGGTAAGCTATGGGTTAAAAAAACTTTTGGAGGATACGATTCCAGGGTATACTGGAATGTTGATGTTCCGGGTAAAAGTATGCAGTTCCCGCAGATACTGAAAAAGGCCGGTGTCGATTATATGATTATAAGCCGCCATGCCAGGAGTCTTTTCCACTGGCAAAGTCCTGACGGAAGCTCCGTATTTACTTATTCTCCAGGTCATTACGGCGAAGACCTCACCCACCTTTCAAAGGAAATCGGTGATAAAATTAAATATGGAGCAGAACAGGTAGTCTGGTGGAGTCAATATTTTGAAGGAGGAGAAACCCGGGCACCACTGCTGTCGAGCCAGGACATGCTTCCGGCAATTGATTATTCCAACTTTATCGAAGCATGGAACAATACTGAGAGTGTACTCGACGAAAACAGCAAGGCTAAAGCTGTTTACTTCCCGCATATGGAATTAATGACAGTGGACGAGTTTATGCCCCTGGCCGAAAAGAATGTTACAGGCATTAATACTTTAAGGGGCGAACGCCCCAATGTCTGGCTTTATATTCACGGCCCTGCACACCACGATGCCTTAAGTGCCAGCCGTAAGGCTTCAAAACTGTTACCGGCAGCTGAGAAATTCCTGGCTGTTGCCTCTCTTATTGACGAAGAGAAGATGCCCTATCCTTACGAAGAACTGGATAAAGGATGGCAGGCAAAAATATACCCCGACCATGGCTGGGGTGGTCACGATGGAGATATTACCGATAACCTGTTCAGGGAAAGACTTGTGGAGTCGCAGGTAAGAGCTGAAAAGCTTTTAGACAGAGCCACCGGCTTTATTGCCCGTCGCGTAAAGACCGATAGCAAAAAGGGAATACCCGTGGTGCTGTTCAACAGCCTTTCATGGGAACGGACTGACCCTGTTTCTGTAAAATTGGATTTTCCGGCAGGGAAAGCCCGCGGACTGAGCGTGCTTAATTCTGATAAAAAAGAAGTACCGGTCCAGTTTGCTGACCTTAACTTATACGAGGACGGCAGTATCAAACAGGCTGAAATAGTCTTTATTGCCGAAGATATTCCTCCTCTTGGTTATGCTACATATTATGTAAAACCTGGTTTAAAGGGAAATCATCCCGGCCAAACACCCGTCTATAAGCCGGTATATGAAAACGATTTTTATAAGGTAAGCTTTGCAGATGGGGGTATTGAACAGGTTTACGATAAGGAACTTGGACGAAGCCTGTTTACAACAGGCCAGTTTAAGGTTGGAGAAATATTTACCTTGCAATCAGAAGGAAATGGTGCAGGCGAATTTGGCGATGTTCAGCAGCCAACCATGAAGGATTTTGACCAGGTAAGTGTACACGGCGCAAAGTGGGAACTTATTGAGTCAGGTGATGTCTATAGCACCTATAAACTGGAGCAGGACATTAAACATGCCAGGGTGGAGCAGAAAGTAACACTTTATCACCGTCTAAAACGTATTAAGTTTGAGAACAGGCTCCTGAACTGGGATGGTACAGTATTCCGCGAATTCAGAACAGCCTATCCTGTAGCTATAAAAAATTCAACTGTGCGGCACGAGGTTCCCTTTGCTACGGTAGAGGTTGGTAAAGACGAGATCAAAAGCGCCGGTGAACGATATACGGCTCTCTGCAGGGACGTTCATCCCCGCGCCATAATGGATTGGTTCTCAGCAGGTGATAATGATATTTCTGTCACTTTAAGTTCATCTGTTGCAGCAGCCGACTGGATAAATCCCACAAAGGACGGAGATGCCGACCTGCTCCAGCATGTTTTGCTTGCCAGCAGGAAATCGTGTCACTGGGAGGGTAATGAATATTCCCAGGCAGGCAATCATGCCTACGCTCATGTGCTTACATCGGGTAAAGCAGGAGAAACAGACGGATCAAGAATTTCGAAGCAGTTTAATGAGCCTGTTAAAGTAATCGTTAATCCTGAGCAATCTGCAAGTGCAAACCTGGCCGAAAACATGAACTTTTTCAGTATCGACAGCGAAAATGTAATTATTACCACCATAAAAAGGGCCGAAGAGGGCAATGGTCTTATTATTCGTATGTACGATGCCGAAGGTAAAGAGGCGATCGTAAACCTGGAATCCTTCTTCAGGCTGGATAAGCTGCAAAAAACAAATATTATCGAGGAATATCCTGAGGCTGTTGAGAAGATAAAAATATCCCCCTTCAGCATTGAGACCTATCGCTTTGATATAAAATACTGATACCGGCTTTATGACATCTGACTAAAAACATTACAGTATGAAAATTTCAGCACTTATAAGCATAATGCTGCTCCTTACCGGCTGTGCCACTTCAACAGGCCCGGAGTCCGGTCTGAAAGAGCAGATTAAAAACAACGGGTACTTTGCATTCACAAAGAGCAGGGCACTCGAAATAGTAAAAACCGGCTTTAATGCCGGAGATGGATATGGAGAAGTATGGATACGCGATTACAATACTTTTATAGAGCTGTCGGCCGAAGTTTACCCGGCCGAAACCCTGAAGGAAAACCTGCGTGTGTTTTTCAGGCTGCAGGGCGACGACGGCAATATAATCGATGGCTTTATACCACGCGAAAAAGCCATACAGACCGAAGGTGGTTATGAGTATATCTTTACTGACCTGGAACCAACATATGCGGGACATAAGAATACCGTTGAAACCGACCACGAAACATCACTTGTGCAGGCCGTATATAAGTACGTAAAAAAGACAGGAGACGATGAATTTCTGAACGAAAAAATTGGCGATCTTACTGTTGCACAAAGGCTTGAGTGGGCCATGGACTTTCTGTTAAACCATCGCTGGAGCGATGAGTATGGACTTATCCACGGAGCTACTACGGCCGACTGGGGCGATGTGCAACACTGTCACCCCTGGGGAGTATTTATTACCGAAGACACAAAATTCTGCATCGATATTTACGACAATGCCATGTTATTGATAGCCCTCGAAAATTTAATGGAACTGCTTCCGGGCACAAAGCTAAAATGGCAGCCTCTAAGGGAAAGCATTGCCGAAAATACCTTGAAGTATTTGTGGGATGAAGAGAAGCAGAAGTTTATTCCACACCTCTACCTGGATGGCTCACCCTTCCCGGCCGATTTCGACGAAAACCAGGTTTATTACCATGGTGGTACAGCTGTTGCCATCGAAGCCGGGCTTCTTTCAAAAGAACAAATTAAGGTTTCGCTCGATAAAATGGTAGCCAACGTCGAAGCATCGGGCGCAGGTTCAATAGGCCTGACCTTATACCCTCCCTATCCCGAAGGCTTTTTCGAAAATAAAGGCATGTATCCCTATGGCTACCAGAATGGTGGCGACTGGACCTGGTTCGGAGCTCGTATGATTCAGCAGCTTATTAAAAATGGCTTTGTGGAAGATGCGTATAAGCAGGTTCAGCCCATGGTCAGGAGGGTGAAAGACAATAATGGCTTCTTCGAATGGTACACAGTCGATAATAAACCCGAAGGATCAGGTACTTTTCGAGGTTCAGCAGGCGTATTATACAAGGCAATCCTGATGTTTGAAGAATACGCTGAAGCGGAATAGGGGAGAGGCTCAGGGCTCAGGGCTCAGAGCGCAGGGGAAGAATAGATGCGTGGAGAGTGGATGAGTAGAGTGTTGATGTGTAGAGTGTGGACGGGTTTATTGGCACATATTTTCCCCTCCTTTTACGAAAGGAGGGGTGGACCCGGGCACCGGGGACGGGGTGGTTATATT
>JAZBNV010000080.1:0-5596 GCA_036350795.1 Marinilabiliaceae bacterium | reverse complement strand
CCCTCCTTTTGTAAAAGGAGGGGAATTTTTGAGGAATAACCACCTCCCCCCGGGTTTTTTGAGATAACCACCCCGCCCTGACTTCCTTTCTGTCAGTCAGGGCACCCCTCCTTTTTTAAAAGGAGGGGAAAAAAAGGAGGGAAAAAAATGAATAGAATAATTAGCTTAACTTTGTGACAATAAATAAAATGAAATGGCAAAAAAGAAAAAAGGAGGCCCGGCGGGCGGGGCGAAGAGCGGACAGCTGGTAAGCATGATAAAAAGTGTGTTTGAGAAGGAACCAGGCCGCGTGTTTAATTACAAGCAACTCAGCGCCCGACTGGCTATAAGCGATCCGCACCTGAGGCGACAGGTTGGCGAGACCCTGAAGGAAATGAAGAAAAATGGCATTCTGCACGAGGTGCAGGCAGGCCGCTTCAGGCTAAAGCAACAGGGCGCAACGATAAGAGGTACAGTGGATATGACCAGGATGGGTTATGCATTTATTATAAGCGACGATATCGAAGAAGACGTGTTTGTGTCGAACCGTAACCTTAATACCGCATTACATGGTGATAAAGTAAAGGTAAGACTGCTGGTAAGGCGCAAAGGAAACAGGCCCGAGGGCGAGGTGATGGAGATAAGCGAAAGAGCAAGGGAGACCTTTGTTGGTACGGTGGAAGTGATGCCCCAGTTTGCCTTCCTGATTCCCGATACAAAGGGGATGCCCTTTGACCTATTTATCCCGGGAGATAAACTGAAAGGTGCAAAACAGGGAGAAAAGGCAGTGGCAAGAATAACCCAGTGGGACAGGCGACAGAAAAATCCGGTAGCTGAAATTGTAGAGGTGCTGGGCATGCCCGGCGAACACGAGACTGAAATACACTCAATACTTGCCGAATTTGAACTGCCGTATAAGTTTGATGAGTCGCATGAAAGAATCGCCGAAGAGATTAAGCCGGGCGTGACAGAAGAAGAAATAAAGAGAAGGCGCGACTTCAGGAAGATAGCAACATTTACTATCGACCCTGCCGATGCAAAGGATTTTGATGATGCTCTCTCACTCAGGAAAATTAAAGAGGGGGTGTGGGAAGTTGGTGTGCATATTGCAGATGTAACACATTATGTAAAGCCTGAGAGTATACTTGAAAAGGAAGCTCTTAAGCGTGGAACATCGGTCTACCTTGTCGACAGGGTGGTTCCAATGCTGCCCGAACAGCTGTCGAACAACGTATGCTCGCTGAGCCCCAACACTGACAAGCTTACCTACTCGGCAGTATTCGAGATGAACGAAAAGGCAGAAGTACTGAGCCAGTGGATGGGAAGAACCGTTATCAATTCGGATAAAAGATTCTCCTACCAGGAAGCCCAACAGGTAATTGATTCAGGCGACGGACCAATGAAGGATGAATTGCTGTTCCTGCATGGACTGGCCCAGAAACTCAGGGCAGGAAGATTTGATTGTGGTGCCCTCTCGTTCGAGAGAACAGAAGTAAGTTTTGACCTTGATGAAAAGGGATACCCGGTAAGCATACGCTTCAGGGAAAGCGGAACTGCCAACCAGCTTATCGAGGAGTTTATGCTGCTGGCAAATAAGAAGGTGGCAGAACTGATAGGCAAAAAAGGAGGAGATAAGGCTAAGACATTTGTATACAGGATACACGATAAGCCTGATCCCGTAAAGATACAGTCGTTCAGAACTTTTATAAAACGATTTGGTTACAGGCTTGATAATTCGAGCGAGAACAAACTGGCTCAGTCAATGAACAGCCTCCTGAAAGAGGTAAACGGAAAGAAGGAACAGAATATTATCGAGACACTTGCCCTGAGGTCGATGGCCAAGGCGGTGTATTCAACCAATAATATAGGTCACTATGGTCTTTCGTTCAGGCATTATACTCATTTTACCTCGCCCATCAGGAGGTACCCCGATATGATGGTGCACCGGCTCTTAACTGCCTATATGAATGGCGAAAAATCGAAGGATGAGGAGCAGTATGAACGCCTGTGTGAGCATTCCTCAAAAAGGGAAAGACTTGCCGTAGAAGCAGAAAGAGCTTCAATTAAGTACAAGCAGGTTGAATTTATGCAGGATAAGATGGGGATTCCTTTCGAGGGAGTGATATCGGGAGTAACCGAGTGGGGTATTTACGTGGAATTAATTGAAAACCAGTGCGAAGGCATGGTTCATATCCGCGAGCTGGATGATGATTTCTATGAGTATGATGAGGATAATTACTGTATAAGGGGAAGGCATTCGGGTAAAGAGTTTACACTGGGAAACCCTGTTACGGTAGAGGTGGTTAAGGCCGACCTGGTAAAGAAACAGCTGGATTTTGTACTGCTTGAGCCTGAGAACAAGAAAGAAAAATAAGGGTGTAAGAATTAGTGCAGGCTTATTTCCCGGTTTTTTTATCAGTATCTTCTGATATCATTTGCAGAAGCAGGTCCAGGGCTTCGTCTTCAGAAATGTTTCTGTGTACCAGGGTCTGTCTCCTGTAAAGCATTACCTTACCATTGCCGGCTCCAATATAGCCATAATCTGCATCTGCCATTTCTCCGGGTCCGTTTACTATACAGCCCATAATCGCTATCTTGAGTCCCTTAAGGTGGGATGTGGCCTTTTTGACCTTTGAAACTGCATCCCCGAGCGAGAATTTTGTCCTGCCACATGTGGGACATGAGATATAATCGTTGCGGCTAATTTTTATCCTGGCTGCCTGCAGTATGCCATCGCTTATCGATTTTACTTCAGTGGCAGGTACTGTGCCGGTATTTACGATCCTGATATCATCTATACGCCTGGGAATACACATAAGGGAGGCATCTACCGCTGCCCTTAGCGACAGTTCTTCCGCATTGTTGCAGTTATACCTTAGCCAATAGGTTTTGGGATTGCCCCGGAGGTGCATGGCATCGGCAGGCAATTCACCTTTCTGCCTCAGTTCTTCAGCATACTTTACAATCTGCCGGGCTACAGGGAGTTCTTTCTCGGGTGCCTCAGAAAGACTTACCCTTATGGTATCTCCAATGCCTTTTGCCAGCAGCTTACCTATCCCGAGGGCTGATCTTATCCTGCCGTCTTCACCCTCTCCAGCCTCTGTTACTCCAAGATGAAGGGGATAGTATGAGCCTTCGGCCTTCATCATCTCTACAAGTTTCTCGGTAGCCTCCACCATAAGCAGCGAATTGGAAGACTTCATTGATAATACCAGCCTGTCAAAATTCTCGGCTTTAAAAATCCTGATAAATTCCATTGCCGACTCTGTCATTCCAAGGGGTGTATTACCATAGCGGGTCATTATCCTGTCGGACAGCGAGCCATGGTTTACTCCTATTCTTACCGCGGTACCATGGTCCCTGCATCGCTTAATCAGGGGCAAAAGCCTGTTGTGGATTCTTTCCAGTTCGGATGAATATTCAAGGTCGGAATATACTTCTTTCCTGAAGCTGGCTCTTTTGTCGGCATAATTGCCGGGATTAATCCTGACCTTTTCCACAATAGTGGCAGCAAGCTCGGCCACTGCAGGATTAAAATGTATATCAGCCACCAGGGGCGTGTCAAATCCTGCCCTGCGGATTTCCTTCTTTATATTTGCAAGATTTTCTGCCTCCGGAATACCCTGGGCAGTAAAACGAAGCAGTTCGCCTCCTGCCTCAATAATCCTGATAGCCTGTGCCACGCTCGCTTTTGTGTTGAGAGTGTTGGTGTTGGCCATCGATTGAAGCCGGACGGGATTGGAGCCTCCAAGTGAGAGCGACCCTATTGTTATTTCTTTTGATTCGCGCTTCACAGCTAGTGGTTTATTTTCTTTCCCAGGCAGAACCATCCCTGGTATCCTTTATAATTATACCCAGCGAGCTTAGCTGTTCTCTTATTTCATCTGCCCTGGCCCAGTCTTTTGCCAGCTTGGCTTCCTGCCGGGCTGCCATCATCTTCTCAACTTCGTCGTCGCCGATACCACCGCTTACTTCGCTTTCTTCTTTAATAAAACCAAGCACATCATTAACAAAAAGCCTGTACATGGATTTCAGTTCATCAAGGTCGCCAGGGCTTATGGCTTCCTTACCGTCGTTAACAGAGTTTATCAGTTTAACTCCTTCGAAAAGATGCGCCAGCAGCACAGGAGTGTTAAGGTCATCATTCAGGGCTGCGAAGCAGGAGCTTTTTATAGCAGGCACATCGAAGGTGGATTTTTCTGAAGGCTTAATTTCTTCGAGTGTTTCCAGGGCTTTCATAAGCCTGTTTATGCCTTTTGAGGCAGCCTGCAGGGCCTCATTAGAAAAGTCGAGTGTACCGCGGTAATGTGCCTGAAGTATAAAAAACCTGATGGTCATGGGTGAATAGGCCTGCTCCAGGACCTCGTGGGTACCATTGAACAACTCGGACAATGTGATAAAGTTATTCAGCGACCTTGCCATCTTCTGACCATTTATGGTGATCATGTTATTGTGCATCCAGTAGTTGACCGGTTGCTCGCCATTGGCAGCAGTGCTCTGGGCAATTTCACATTCGTGATGGGGAAACTTCAGATCCATTCCACCACCGTGTATATCGAACCTCTTACCAAGGTACCTTGCTCCCATGGCTGAACATTCGAGGTGCCAGCCCGGGAAACCTTCTCCCCATGGAGAGTGCCAGCGCATTATATGTTTTGGCTCTGCTTTTTTCCATAAGGCAAAGTCGGCACTGTATCTTTTTTCTACCTGTCCCTTAAGTTCCCGCGTATTGGAGACCAGGTCCTCCAGCTTTCTCCCGGACAGTATCCCGTAGTTATAATCCTCGTTGTACTTTCTTACATTGAAATATATTGAATCGTTTGACTTATACGCAAATCCTCGCTCCAGGATGGTTTCAATCAGTTCAAGCTGTTCTTTTATATGTGCTGTTGCGCGTGGTTCGATGTCGGGCTCATTCACATTAAGAAGTTTCATGTTGTTGTGAAAGGAGTCGGTATATTTCTTTACCACCTGCATGGGATCGATTTTTTCCTGCCGGGC
Organism: Marinilabiliaceae bacterium; assembly: GCA_036350795.1. Lineage (GTDB taxonomy): Bacteria > Bacteroidota > Bacteroidia > Bacteroidales > VadinHA17 > JAUVKT01. Next base: position 616 of record JAZBNV010000080.1, on the reverse strand, counting down.
CTTTTTGGCAATCCGGTCTTCTCCTTCTCCAAGAGCCTCGTCTTCAAGATGCCCCACATCGGTAATATTTCTTACATAGGTAACCCTGTATCCCAGCGCTTTAAGGTATCTTATCAGGACATCAAAGGTGATATTGGGGCGGGCATGTCCGAGGTGAGAATCAGAATAAACAGTAGGTCCGCAGACGTATATTCCAACCTGGGGCGGATTAATTGGAATAAATTGCTCCTTCGCGGACGAGAGACTGTTATATATATGTAAAGGATGTTCCATTGTAAATAATTGGATTTGATCGTACAAAAGTACTATAAAGGAATATAAAGTTGATAAAGTTTATAAGGTTTATAAGGTTTATAAGGTTTATAGAGTTTATAAGGTTGAAAGGTTTATAAGGTTGAAAGGTTTATAAGTTTATAAGTTTAGAGGTTTAGGAGTTTAATGGTTTGGGGCCTGCGAATAATTTAGGGTAAGGGGTAATTTTGTATTTATAATATTATTGATTTCCTTTGCAGGGATAGAGTGGAAAGATTTGAGCTGATTGCAACCACGGGTAAAAAAATGCTAAAACGCAGTCTATCTGTAGCTTTTTTAATCAACCATGTCTTCCTTATTTTGT
>JAZBNV010000079.1:0-21145 GCA_036350795.1 Marinilabiliaceae bacterium | reverse complement strand
GCCGATGGAACTGAACTCGTAATCTATAACCCCGTAACAAAAAGCAGCCACAGCTTTATGGATGTGGTGGATTATACTCTTGCTAAGGACGGCGAAACCATAGGTTTCGTTCAGTCGACTACCGACAGCACAAAAGTGAAGCATTTTACGGCAAGCCTTTTCTCTGTGTCTGACGAGTCTGTAAAAGAAATATTTAAGGGCGACGGAGACCTGAAAAGCCTTACCATGAATGATGATGGCACAAAACAGGCCTTTATGTATACTACAGATACCTCCGATGTTAAGGTTTACAGCCTCTATCTGAACATCGGATCATCTGCAGCAAAAGTTGTTGATTGCGATACTCCCGGGATGCCTGAGGAGTGGTCGGTAAGTGAAAATGGATCTCTGGAGTTTTCAGAATCAGGCGGGCGGCTCTTTTTTGGCACAGCAGAAAAACCTGTTGAGGAGCCCGAAGACGAATTATTGCCCGAGGAAAAGTATAAGCTTGATATCTGGAGCTGGCATGATGATCTGCTGCAACCCCAGCAAAAGGTTAATCTTAACAGGGAAAAAAGGGCAACTTTCCTTGCAGTATATTTTATTGACGATAATAAGATGGTTCAGCTTGCCGATAAAGACCTGCCTTCAGTAAATGTACTTATGAAGAGAGATGGTGACCTGGCTGTCGGAACATCAAACCTGAAATACAGGAAGCTGACCTCGTGGGAATCAAACAGGTATACAGATTACTATCTTGTTGATGTAAAAACAGGTAAGAGGACACTGGTTCTGGAAACTGCTCCCGGATCAGTTGCCTTCTCACCCTCAGGAGAGCAAGTGGTATTCTGGTGTATTGATTCACGCAGCTGGAAAGCAAAACCTGCCAGGGGGGGTGATATTGTAGATCTTACTTCGAAACTGGGCGTAGCTTTCCATAACGAGTTACACGACTCACCCAGCGAACCTTCGCCTTATTCAAGACCTGACTGGATTGAGGGAGAAAAATATGTTTTAATAAACGACAGGTTTGATATCTGGAAGATAGATATCAGTGGCAGGGAAGCTGCGGTAAACCTTACAAATGGTTTTGGAAGGAAGAACAATATCCGCCTTAACTACACTACTATTGAGGCTGGATCAGGTGGTCGATTTGGTATGGGCTCCGATGATAAGCTATATATCGGGCCAAAGGAAGAGATCTATCTTTCATCTTTCAATTACTATACCAAGGACGCCGGTTTATATACCGTAAAGGTTAACAAGCCAGCCAATCCTGTTAAACTTATTGAGGGACCATATTCATATGGTGGCTTTACAAAGGCTAAAGAGGCTGACAGAACAATCTTCACAAAAGGTGATTTTGTTAATTTCCCAGAATTGCATATTAGTAATACAAAATTTACCGAAGCTGTAAAAATATCAGACACCAATCCCCAGCAGAAGGATTTTAACTGGGGCACATCAGAGCTTGTTGAGTGGAGATCTTTCGACGGGCAGATGCTTCAGGGCATTCTGTATAAGCCTGAAAACTTTGATCCGACCAGGAAGTATCCTATGATAGCCTATTTTTATGAAAGAAGTTCTGATGGTGTATACAGGTATACGGCTCCGGCACCAAGTGCATCAACAATAAACCGAACCTACGCAGTTAGTAATGGTTACCTGATCTTCGTGCCTGATATTCCTTACATAGAGGGCTATCCCGGTCAGAGTGCCTATAATGCAATTGTAAGTGGAACCTACGCCATGCTTGAACAGTTTGATTTTATTGATCCTGACAGGCTGGGCCTTGACGGACAGAGCTGGGGAGGATACCAGATTGCCTATCTTATTACTCAAACCGACCTTTTTGCCTGTGCTTTTTCAGGAGCGCCGGTAAGTAATATGACCAGCGCCTACGGAGGCATACGCTGGGGTTCGGGTATGAGCAGAATGTTCCAGTATGAGAAGACCCAGAGTCGTATTGGCGGAACCCTCTGGGAGAAGCCCATTCATTATATTGAGAACTCTCCAATATTCTTTGTGCCTAAGATTAATACTCCTGTATTGATTATGCATAACGATGAGGATGGTGCAGTACCATGGTACCAGGGGATTGAGTTCTTTGTTGCATTAAGGAGGCTTGAGAAACCTGCCTGGCTACTGTCATACAACGATGAAGATCATAACCTTACTAAAAGACCCAACAGGAAGGATCTCTCGGTACGCAAGATGCAGTTTTTTGATCATTACCTGAAGGGAGCACCTGCTCCTTACTGGATGGAGAAGGGAATAAGCCAGATGGAAAAAGGAAAGATTGACGGTTACGAACTGATGAAAAATTAGTTAATCCCTCTCGTAGGCAGAGGATAAAATGTTAGTGGTGAGCAGTGAGTTACATACTCATTTCTCACCACTTGTTCTTTATCTCTTTTTTCTTCCTTTATTACCCTGGTAGTTTTTCTTTTTATAATCCTGTCCTTTCTGGGGATAGGATTTTTTGACTCTGTTTCTTGGTGGACGTGAGCGGTCTCCCCTCATCTCTCCCTCTGATATATCGATATTTATACGTGTGTCTTCATATACCGTATTCTCAAAGGCTTTCAGTGTTTCCTGGTCATAATCCCTGTCAATCTCAAAAAAGGAAAAATTCCGCTGTACATCAATCTTGCCAATTTCGACATCATTCCTGTTGAGAGCTTCATTTATCAGGCCGATAAGATGTGAAGGATTCATGCCAACCTTGTTGCCCAGGTTTATATACATTCTTGTAAAGGTAGTCTTACCCTGCTTTTTCTTTCCTGCATCCCTGCCCTTCTCGGGCATTACGTTAAGATCGCCCGCATCCTTGTAATATTCCAGGAAGCGGTTAAACTCAACAGACACGAAATGCTTTATTAATTCTTCACGATCAAGCCATGACAGTTTCTTATAAATTGCAGGAAGAAAAGATGCAATCTGTGATTCATCAACCTTAACCTTCTCGACCCTGTCGATAAGGTTGAGAAGCCTGGTTTCGCAGATCTCCCTTCCCCCCGGAATCTGAAGATATTTAAAGGGCTTTCCAACAATTTTTTCAAGTTCCTTTATACGCCTGCCTTCGCGCGAGTGCGTAATACTGATTGATATGCCGTGTTTACCAGCCCTGCCTGTACGTCCGCTTCTGTGAATGTATACCTCGGGATCGTCGGGAAGATTATAATTGATGATATGCGAAAGGTCGCTTACATCCAGACCCCTGGCAGCAACATCTGTTGCCACGAGCAGCTGAAGATGCCCGGACCTGAATCTCTGCATTACATGGTCGCGCTAGGGCTGCGACAGATCGCCATGAAGGGCGTCAGCATTGTAGGCATCCTGGATCAGCCTGTCGGCTACATCCTTGGTTTCGCGTCGGGTACGGCAGAATACTATACCATAGATACTTGGATTTATATCTGCAAGTCTCTTTAATGCCAGGTACCTGTCGGCAGCCTTAACAACATAGTAATGATGCTCAACATTCTGAGCTCCCGTATTTTTCTTTCCGGCCGAAATTTCAATAGGATTATTCATATATGAGCCGGCAATACTCTTTACGCCTGCAGGCATGGTAGCAGAAAACAAAAGGGATTGTTTTTGAGCCGGAGTATCTTCAAGGATGGCATCGAGGTCATCTTTGAAGCCCATATTCAGCATTTCATCTGCCTCGTCAAGCACAATCCATCTCAGGTTCTTCAGCGCCAGTACATTTCTTCTGATCAGGTCGAGAGTTCTTCCAGGTGTACCTACTACAATATCAGCTCCTTTTTTAATCGAATTAATCTGGGGTACTATGCTTGCTCCGCCGTATACTGCTACTATAGAAATACCCGGTTCATATTTCGAGTACTTTTCAAGGTCGGATGTTATCTGGAGACAAAGTTCCCTGGTCGGACACAATATCAGGGCCTGTACATTTTTGCCCTTTTTATCCAGTTGTTCAAGAATTGGCAAACCAAAACCTGCTGTTTTTCCTGTGCCGGTCTGAGCCAGGCCAATTATATCGTTGCCATGCTCCAGAATGGCGGGTATTACTTTTTCCTGTATCGGTGTGGGCTGAATAAAGCCGAGCTCATCTATTGCCCTGAGTAAATTACTTTTTAAGGGATAATCTTTAAATAGTTGCATATTAATATTTTAGTGCGGCGCAAAGGTAGAAGAATTACCCGGATTAACTATAAGAGAATAAGTATTTTAATATGCAGTAAGCTAAATATGGTTAAAAACTAATTCCTATTGTTGAAAATACAGCTCCTATACGCTTGACACTGCTTAATGATTGCCTGAAATTCGGGCTTTAGAGCAGAAAGAATTAATACTGTAAATTATTGATTTCCCTATGAGAAGATCACAGGTCTTATTATTGCTTATATCCTTCTGGCTGATTTTCTTTTCTGGTGTTTATGCACCGGCACATGTTTCTATTGCAGATAGTGCTAAGACAGATGAACCCCTGGTAAGGTATTATGATATTTTTGGTTCAAAATATTCCAAAGTGGAAATTAAGGACAATAGCCTTGAGGGAGCAGTCTACTACCTGATGTCGGGCCATGGTGGTCCTGATCCCGGAGCACTGGGTAAATATGGCCCCTATATACTTGCTGAAGATGAATATGCCTATGATGTGACCCTTCGTCTTGCGCGCCGGCTTATAGAGCATGGTGCACTGGTGTATCTGATTACCCGCGATAATAACGATGGTATAAGGGACCAGAGCATCCTTGCAAGGGACAAGGACGAACGTTGCTACCCGGCCGAAGTAATACCCGTAAACCAGATGGCACGCCTGAGGCAAAGAACAAATGCAGTAAACCGCTTATACAGGAAATACCGCGGACGCTACCAGAGGCTGGTTGTGTTACATCTCGACAGCAGCAGCAGCGGCGAAAATATAGATGTTTATTTTTATCACCACCAGCATAGCCGTCCGGGTTATCTCCTGGCCAATAATATCCATAATGCCATAGAGGCAAAATACAGGGAACACCAGCCAAACAGACCTTATCATGGTACCGTTTCACAACGAAGCGGCTTATATGTAATAAGAAATACCCATCCCCCCACTGTCTTTATTGAGCTTGGCAATATAAGGAATGCACGCGATCAGAGAAGGTTTGTCCTGGCCGATAACAGGCAGGCCCTTGCAAACTGGATTGGCGAGGGGATAGAGAAAGATTATGAATCGAGATAATATAATATTTATAATATAGTTATTAAAAGCATGAACTACCTTGATATAATTATTCTGGCTATTGTTGCATGGAGCCTGATAAGAGGGTTTAAGAACGGACTCTTTATAGAAATAGCCTCTGTAGCTGCTTTAGTACTGGGAATATGGGGGTCTATCCGTTTTTCAGGACTTACACAGATAAAGCTGGTTGAATGGTTCGATATCCAGACACAGTATCTTGGAGTTATTGCTTTTATATTGACTTTCATACTTATAGTGGTGGCAGTTCATTTTCTTGCCAATGCCCTGGATAAAGTACTTAAAGCAGTTGCCCTGGGTTTTGTTGTGAGGTTGCTTGGGATGCTTTTCGCAGTGATTAAAACTGTTCTGATAATGAGTATTGTACTTGTTTTGTTGAATACAATCGACCGCAACTCAAAACTTATTTCACAAAAAAACAAGGAAGAGTCAATCCTGTACGGTCCTGTGGGCGACTTTGCTCCCATGCTATTTCCTATTATTGAAGGGGGAGACCTTCTTCGGAGCTTCGATGCTTTCAAAAACCGAAGGAACGAACGAAAATCGGAGCCCGAGCCTGATAGCCTGGTGATTTAAAACAATAAGGTTAATAGAGGCTGTCTCAGAAGGGTACAATCTTTGTCATTCCGAGCGAATGCGAGGAATCAGGGTTCTGATTATCAGATGATTAGATCCCTCGCATTCGCTCGGGATGACAAGAGTATTATACTTTTAAGACAGCCTCTGCTTCTCTCCCTTACACTTTCATCATTATACTTTCATCTTTATACTTTCATCTTTTCTCTTTTCATTTCTATCTTTGCACTTTCTGAAAAAGACTGAATATGAATTTTGTAGATGAATTGAAATGGAGGGGTATGATCCATGATATTATGCCCGGGACAGATAAGGAGCTTGAAAAAGGATTGATGTCTGCGTACGTGGGATTCGACCCTACTGCAGATTCTCTGCATATCGGACACCTGGTACAGGTAATGATGTTAAAACATTTCCAGACTGCTGGTCACCAGCCTATAGCACTTATTGGAGGAGCTACAGGTATGATCGGTGACCCATCGGGCAAATCGGCAGAGAGAAACCTGATGGATGAGGCAAGCCTGCGCTACAACCAGGATTGTATTAAGAAGCAGCTTGCTCACTTTCTGGATTTTGAGTCGGACATCCCAAACAAAGCTCTTCTGGTAAACAATTATGACTGGATGAGCAAATATTCTTTTCTTGAATTTATCCGTGATGTGGGTAAGCATATTACGGTTAATTATATGATGTCAAAGGATTCGGTAAAGAAAAGACTTGGTTCAGAATCGAAACAGGGGATGTCTTTCACAGAGTTTTCATACCAGCTGGTGCAGGGTTTCGATTTCCTTAACCTGTACCGTGAGCACAATTGCAGGTTGCAGATGGGTGGGTCTGACCAGTGGGGAAATATAGTTACAGGGACAGAACTTATACGACGTAAAGAAGGAGGAGAAGCTTTTGCTATTACCTGTCCCCTGATTACAAAGTCTGATGGAAGTAAATTTGGCAAGACTGAATCGGGGAATGTATGGCTCGACCCTGAAAAGACTTCTCCCTATAAGTTCTACCAGTTCTGGCTTAATGTATCGGATGAAGATGCCGCTAAATATATGAAGATTTTTACCATGCTGTCGAAAAAGGAGATTGATGAGCTGGTTGCTGAACATGTTGAAGCTCCTCATATAAGATTGCTGCAAAAACGTCTTGCCCGTGAAATGACTGTTATGGTACACTCGCAGGAAGATCTGGATACTGCAGAGGAAGCCTCGGGTATTCTCTTCGGTAAGGGCACAACCGAAACTCTTATGAAGCTGGACGAGGATACTTTCCTTGGAGTGTTTGAGGGAGTGCCGACTTTTGATGTGCCTCTTTCAGTAGTGGTGGAAGGCGTTAATGTTACTGACCTCTGCGCGGAATATACATCGGTATTCCCTTCAAAAGGAGAGATGAGGAGGCTGGTGAAAGGAGGAGGAGTAAGTATCAATAAAGCAAAACTGGAAGACCCTGATCTTAGCCTGGATGCAAAAGATCTTCTAAACAGTAAGTATATTCTTGTCCAGAAAGGCAAGAAAAACTATTTCATAATCAGGGCATTATAAGTTGTTTGTCACTTCCCTGCAACTTTCTGTGCATTTATCTATTAAGTTTTATCTTTATATGATAATTAAGCTCTTATTCTGTTATGGCCAGCAAAGATTACCCCGAATTCAGCCTGGATTCTTTTAAGCTAGTTAATTTTATTCTAAGACACTGGAAATTATTCACTTTAACAGCCCTGGCTGCTTTTATTATTTCTGCTCTTGTCAGCTATACTCTCACTCCACGATTTAAGTCGACCGTAGTGCTGTACCCTTCTTCTGATATAGAATCTCCTTCGTATGCAATCTTCGAACAGGGATCCAATGTTGTAGGTTTTGGTGATGAAGAGGCAACTGAAAAGATACTACAGATGCTGCATTCGGATATGATTAAGGAATACCTTATAGAAAAATACAGGCTTTTGGATCATTATAATATTGATGAAGGCACAAAGTATCCATATACTCTTCTTGATAACAGCTTAAAGAAAAACATCTCTTTCAGCAAAACAAGGTTTATGTCAGTCAGGATAGATGTGCTGGATACCGACCCGGAAATTGCAGCTGCTATGGCCAATGATATTGCTTCTCTTGTAGATAAATCATTTAATGCAATGTTGCAGGAGGCCGGTATCAAACAACTGCATGCCCTTGAATATCAGCTGAGGGAGCAGCAAATTAAGGTCAGGGCTATTGAAGATTCTATAAAAAACATTTCAGGAACTATTGTTTCGGGCTACCACTCCACCGATGGCAGGGATGGTATATCTGTTACACCCTACAGTCCTGAGATGATGAGGTTTCTTGGCATGCACGAACAGGCTCTCGACGACCTTGGGATAATAAACCAGAAATACTCGGAAGCCAGGATGTCGGCCGAAGGTGAGCTAAGCTATACGCTGATAGTGAACAGGGCAAAAGCGGCCGAGAAGAAAGCCCTTCCCAGACGCTCTGTAATATGTCTTGCCTCCACTGCTTCGGCCTTACTTTTTTTGCTGTTCCTGCTAATGCTTATTGAAGGTTTCAGTGCTTCGTTAAGGAGGGAAGAACAGAAAAAATTTAATGAATAGGCTCAGATATATTAAAAAGCCGGGCAGACTTAAGAACGGGATTATTTTTCTGGCAACAATATGCTACCTTCTTGTTAGCCTGGTGTTTGTTTCAAAACAGGATTATTTTATCTGCCTGCTTGCACCGGCTTTATTGCTGCTGCTGCTTGCTCTTGTTTCAATCGATAATTTCTTTCTTCTGCTTTTATTGCTTACCCCACTATCAGTACAGCTTCGGTTTCTTTACCCGGATCTGTCCGTAGATTTATTTCTGCCAACCGAACCAATGCTTGCTTTACTTCTTATCATAGTGTCTTATAAACTTTTTGTTGCAGGAGAGGGAGACAGGAATTTTCTGAAGAAGCCACTGACAATCTTAATAGGAATCTCACTGGGCTGGATGTTCCTTACCTCTTTTACCGGCAGCGATATCCTGGTATCTCTTAAGTATAGCCTGGCAAGGTTATGGTTTATATCTGCTTTTTACCTCTTGTCGTACGAGCTTTTTCGTAAAGCTGGTTTTATGGAAAAGTCATTTAAATTTCTTGTTGCCGGAATGATACCGGTAATAGTTTACCATCTTGTAAGACTTGGAGCGGCAGGCTTGTTTAACCGACAGGCAGCACACTCATCAACCTGGCCATTTTTTAACGATCACACTTCATTTGGTGCGGCAGTTGCATTCCTGCTGCCTCTTGTTATTTATTTTATCTGCAGTAGCAGGAAAGCCGTATGGAAACTGCTTTATTTATCTGTACTTATTATTTTTATTGCAGGGCTTGTTTTTTCGTATAGCAGGGCAGCCTGGCTCAGTCTTGCAGTAGCCATTTTATTCTCCCTGGTTTATCTTTTAAAAATACCCATGAAGCTGGCAGGGGCGGGGCTGATTGTTATTATTGCCGCAGGCATTCTTTCATGGTCTTCCATTATTACAGGCCTTAAATCCAATACCCAGGATTCGTCTGCGAATATGCTTGAGCACCTTAATTCAATATCCAATATAAGTTCAGACAATTCTAACCTTGAAAGGATAAACAGGTGGAAATGTGCCCTGCGTATGATGGCCGAAAAGCCCCTCCTTGGAACAGGACCCGGAACTTACCAGTTTGAGTATGCTCCTTACCAGCTTTCGCACGAGCGATCCGGTATAAGTACAAATTTTGGCGATGGAGGGAATGCCCACTCAGAATACCTGGGAGCAATGTCAGATTCAGGAATTCCGGCCGGCCTGTTTTATATTTTAATATTAATAATGGCTTTCAGGGCGGGGCACAGGGCCTGGAAGGAAAGCCCGGGTTTGCAGACGAGGTTTCTCTCCCTTGCCCTGATGGCTGGGTTAATGACTTATGTTGTACATGGCGGATTGAATAATTTTCTCGACACAGATAAAATATCGGCACCTTTCTGGATGTTTTTGTCGGCACTGCTTTCTTTGCATCCGGCAAAAAACAAGGAGCTCTTATCGAGGCGCCCGGAGCTATAAATTATAAGCTGGCTAAGCCATCCGGGCGATTATTGCAACCTGGCTGCAATAATTGAAACATCATCGAACATAGAGGGGTTATTATCGGGAATGCCCAGGTCCTTTATAAGAGAATTGATATTTTCCTCAATTGAGTCATTATTCCTGATGTGATCTATAATCGGGCCTGTTCCGATATCTTCTCCTCTTTCATTTTTCAGCTCTGAAAGTCCGTCGGTATAGAGCACAATCTTTGAGGGGTTCTCAATATGAATGCTGCCCGGACTTATTACGGGAATATCGTCAAGCATTCCTATCCCGACACATGAGGCTTCAAGGTGTCTGATTTCACCTGTTTCAATATCATAGAATACAGGGGGATTATGAGCGGCATTTACATATTCCAGGTTGCGTGTATCCTTATTGTAGCGTGCCACAAAAAAAGTAATAAATTTTTCGCCCGAGGCATTTGCCACAACAATACTGTTTAATTTATGAATAAGGTTTTCGAGGCTTATTTCAGGAGTAAACAATGCCCTGAAGCTGGCCTGGAAATTTGACATCAGTATAGCTGCTGAAACACCCTTGCCCGATACATCAGCAATGCAGAATCCTGTAATTCCATTGCCCAGATTGATGCAATCATAATAGTCACCTCCCACATCATAATGAGGGTGGTAATATCCTGTTACCTGGAGAAGCTCTGTCCCGGGCAATGATTGATTATCGGGGATAAGCATTGTTTGCATCCTTGCAGCCAGTTCAAGCTCTTTCTTCATAACTTCCTGTTCGAGGGTTTCCTGGAAGAGCCTGATATTTTCTATTGCAACGATAATAATGCTTGAGATTATCTGGATAAAGCGAAGGTGCTTAAGGATTGGGCTCATGCCTGTTCCCTCTTCCTCGATATCCCCGATAAGCACAAAGGCAAGGTGTACATTATTGTTCTGTACGGGAATAATTATCTCAACCTCGGGCAGGTCTGACTGTTCTTCATGCGGCAGAATAGCCGTATCCTCATACTTAATAAGGTGTTTTTCAGGTTTAATCAAGGTTTCCAGACTCCTGTCAAAGCCAGCATTCAATATGCAGTCCCACTGATCTGAGTATTTATATATCAATATTTTACCAATGTTAAGCTCGTTCCTGAGGATGGCTTCATATTTGGCAAGAAGTTCCTCAGCAGGAAGGTTATCATTGATGGACTTTGTAATTTCCAGCAGTGAGTCCAATTTAAATTTGGACATCTGGAGTCTTTTCCTGGAAGATTTATTGTCCATTGATATTAAAATATTACTCTTTTACTCTTTCAACGTATGAGTTATCGCGGGTGTCGATCTTTATTTTTTCGCCGGTCTCAACAAAAAGAGGAACCATAACTGTTGCTCCCGATTCAACTGTAGCCTGTTTGAGGGTATTTGTTGCTGTATCTCCCTTCAGTCCCGGCTCAGTATATGTAACTTCCATTACCACGAACTGGGGCAGATCTACATTTAATATATTTTCTGTTTCTGCATGAACCACCACTTCGCAGATATCTCCTTCTTTCAGAAATTCAGGGTTATCGATCATATTCTCTGCAATGGTAATCTGTTCGAATGTCTCATTATGCATAAATACATATCCCATTTCATCCTTATAGAGGTACTGGTACGGACGCCTCTCAACACGGGCATCATTAACTTTTACGCCTGCTGTAAAGGTATTCTCAATAACCCTTCCTGTAGTAAGGCTTTTGAGCTTTGTCCGAACAAAAGCAGGCCCTTTGCCTGGCTTTACATGCTGGAACTGAACAATAGTATAAAGTGCATTATTAAATTCAATTACCATTCCGTTCCTGAAATCTGAAGTTGTTGCCATATCTTTATTAATAAACAGTTTACTTAATTCCCCGCAAAGATAGAAATCAAATACAAAAAGTCCCGAAAAAGCCGGCTTTTTCGAGGATCCTCGAAATGGATAAGAATCAAAGATTCTTCCATTTCGGGAAAAAAAGTAAAAAGTAAGCTTAATGCCTGACGGTACTTATGCTAAGAGCATACATAAAAAACAGGACCGGTAGTGAACATAATTATTCATGCCCGAGAATATTTTTCCTGGGGATGGTGGCAATAAAGTCTTTAAGGTAATATGGCTCGAAATAGGCTGTGTCTTCAAACTTCTTTTCTGAAAAGGCCTTCAGGGCAGGCAGGGCCATTCCTGTGGCTGTAAGCCTGAAGCCCTGGACAAACACTGCATTTTTATGCTTAATTATATCGCCACACTTATCGGCTCCATTTCCAAAAAATACAATCTTACCCCTGTCCAGCATTTTTTCATATGATCTTTCGTCAATTATTTCGGCCTCTACCTCCCTGATTTCCCTGCCTTCGTAGTTAAATACAGAGGAGTATACCTCCATTCTCCTGGCATCTATCATGGGGCAGAAAAGAGTGTCTTTATTTTCAGCCCCCGTACCCTGGTATTCTGCTATAAAGCTCCTGAACATGCTTTCGAGGGTATTTACTGCAATAAGAGGTATGCCTGTGCCGTAACAGATTCCCTTTGCAGCAGATACCCCTATCCTGAGTCCCGTGTACGATCCGGGGCCTTTGCTTATTGCAACAGCATCCAGATCAGTGGCGCTTAGCTTATTTTCTTCAAGCAATTCCTGGATAAAAACAGTTAAAAGTGAGGCGTGAGATTTGTCAATGCTGCTTTCCCTGATACCTCTTATAGTGCTGTTATTAATTAAAGCAACCGAGCAAATACTGGTGGCAGTTTCAAGGCAGAGGATCATAAGTAAAGATTATTCCTTTTTATCCTTTTTAAATAACTCATCCCTTGATACAATTTCTATTAAGGTGCTGTCTGACAGCTTCTTGCTTATTGCACTAAAGGGAGCTGATATAACATCCTGGTCAAGTTCAATACCATCAGTTATCTCTATATAGTTATTATCCTGGATGCCTGTTTTTACATCTTTTGCAAGGGCATAGGTTCCGTCGGAGAGGAAGACTATTGTTCTTATTTCCTCATCGGCCAGACTTGATCTTTCTTTCGTGGAGTCGACACGGGTTGTAACAGCCTGAATAGGTACAGTAAGAATATCATATTTGGTTTCGGTTTGTATATCCACAGTAGTTGACATTCCTGGCCTGAAGGGGTTTTTCCTTGATTCGCTTATAAGCTCACGGTAGCTGTCGGGCAAAACAAAAATCTTTACATCAAAAGTGGTTACCTGGTCTGCAGACATACCTGCTGTTTTGGCTGAGTTGGCTATTTCTGTTACCACGCCCTTAAACTTATAATCCAGGTAGGCATCAACCTCAATTATGGCTGTGTCGTTCATATTAACCTTGATAATGTCATTTTCGTTTACCTCAACCCAGGCTTCCATCCTGGTAAGGTCGGCAATTCTCAGTATCTCGGTACCGGTCATCATCTCGGTTCCAACAACCCTTTCTCCCTGCTCAACCATCAGGGCTGAGATAGTTCCTTCCATTGGAGCATATACGGTTGTCTTTATCAGGTTTTCATTTGCTTCGTTCAGGGATGCTTCGGCACTTTTTACAGAAAACCTGGCAGCTTCAACCTCAGCTTCGGCTACCTTGTAGGAGGCTTCAGCCTGTTCGAATTCTGAAAGGGAAATGGTCTGCTGGTCGAAAAGTTGCTTACTCCTTTTGTACGATAGTTCTGCCTGGATAAACTGGGCCTGCGTTTGCGATTGCCTGGCCCTGGCTGACTCAAGACTGGCCTTGGCCCTGTCTCGCATCGACATATAGGTATCGGGTTTAATCTTAAACAGAAGATCGCCAACATGTACATAATCTCCTTCTTTTACTGTCAGCTCAACAATTTCGCCCGACACGTCGGGGCTGATTTTTACTTCTTTCTCAGGCTGAATTTTGCCATTGGCAGTAATGGTTTCGATGATTGACCTGTTTTCAGATTTTTCGATCGCCACTTTTACTGTTAAGGCCTTGCCAAACCAGCCCTGTTTCTTCCCTACTACTGCGAAGATGAGCAATACAACAACAAGAGGAACAAGTATTTTTATTAGTTTATCTGATTTCATTTCCTTAATTAATTATGGTTGATCTAGTTATTTAATGATAAGAGTTTGCCACGATAAAAGTCAAGAACCTTGATCTTAAAAAGGTACTGGTACTTCGACTGCGCAAGATCCGACTGTGCCCTTAGTAACTGGTTTTTTGCAGCATTATATTCTATCGGGGTAACCATTCCGACGTTGAACTTCTGCTCCGAGTACCTGAAAGATTCTGACATCGACTCAACAGCTTTTTCACTGGCATGGTACGACTTCAGGCTGGCTTCGGCATCAGCATAGGCCTGCTGTATATTCTTGTAAAGTTGCTTGCGCGATGCATCCAGTGTATACTGTGAGTTAAGAATATTAATTCTGGAATTGCTGATCCCGGTATTTACCTGCCAGCCATTAAAAATTGGAATGTTCAACGAAAGGCCAATGCCATAGTTGATGTTATCGTTAATCTGGTCAGCAAAACTGTAAGGCCCGTATTCAGGTCCTGTAACAGGATCGATACCAAGCAGTCGCTGCCTGATATCTGAATAGCCGGTACTGAAACTTGTACTAAGGCTCAGCCGCGGGCTTCTCGCTCCCATTGCTGCCTTAAGACCATATTCGGCACTTTTAAGCTTGAGTTTTGCACTTTCAATTTCAGGCCGGCGGCTTTCTGCTTCCTGGTAAATTTCCCTTACATTGTCTGTTACAACACCCAGTTCATTAATGCTTATATCAGGAATGATTATTTCAAATCCTTCGGGCGACTCCAGCTCAAGGAGCTGGGCAAGATCGAGGTATGACAGGCTGAGACTGTTCTGGATGTTTATGAGCTGCGATTCTTCGAGAGCTGCCTGGGCTTGTATTTCAAGCAGGTTACCCATTGCCAGGCTGCCGGCGTCAACCATTTTGGATGTTTTCAGTATCTGCTCCCTGGTGGTATTAAGCTGGTTTTCGGTTACGCTTACCAGTTCCTTATTCAGCAGTATCTGGAGGTAGCCAAGAGCGACAGAGAGTGAGATATTATCTTTAATTACCTGCAGATCGCGCTGGCTGGCTTCAAGGTCATATTCGTTGCGCTTAATTGTATTAAGTGTCTGAAGCCCGTTGAAGAGAATGACACTTGCCCCACCGTAAAAATTTGCCGATACCACGCTTTCATTTTCAGTAAACTGGTAGGTTGTTTCATCGAGTGCCCTGCCAAAAGAGTAGTTATTGCTTGCATTTGCATTAAGCGAGGGCAGCCTGCTCATTTTTGACTGGAAAAGGGTATTCTCCTGGTAGCTTGTCTGTAATTCCTGCTGCCTGATGGTAATATTATTATCAATGGCATGCTGTATACACTCCTCCAGGGTCCATGCCTTATCCT
This sequence comes from Marinilabiliaceae bacterium, assembly GCA_036350795.1. GTDB lineage: Bacteria > Bacteroidota > Bacteroidia > Bacteroidales > VadinHA17 > JAUVKT01. The sequence goes on along the minus strand of JAZBNV010000079.1, from coordinate 5,954 downwards.
GGCCTGAAGAAATATATGATATTGATACTAAACAAAATATAATAAAAACAGTTTTTTTCATTTCAATCAGTCTAAGCGTTATTCCAATCAGCTAAGATAGATATATTTAACGAGTTGGGCCAAACAAAATAAATCTCTTCTGTGATCGGGCTTATTTGATCTTTGAGTTGTATGGAATATTCCATAAGTTTTTTATAAAAAGGGGAACCAAGTCTTCTATCCTGCTTAAATCTTTAAATGGCAGTATAGCTTACCCTTAACTTTTTCTATCTTTGTATATTATTAAGAGGTTTTCCTGAATCAAAAAATATTGAAATAATGAGTAAGAAACCAGATTTAGAACCCGGAGTACTTTACGGGGAAGATGTAAAGAAACTGTTTGATTATGCAAACAAGAATAATTTTGCTATTCCGGCAGTAAACGTAATAGGAACCAATTCGGTTAATGCCGTGCTTGAAGCTGCCAGGGATGTTAACTCGCCGGTTATAGTACAGTTTTCGAATGGAGGAGCTCATTTCTTTGCCGGTAAGGGACTCAGCTCAGAAGGACAGGAGGGAGCAATAGCGGGAGCTATCTCAGGTGCGCTGCATGTACATAATGTTGCCGAGTATTATGGAGTGCCGGTTATCCTGCATACCGATCATGCAGCAAAAAAACTGCTGCCCTGGATAGATGCACTTATAGAGGCAGGAGAGGAGTTTTATGAAATGAATGAAAAACCTCTTTTCAGTTCTCATATGCTTGACCTTTCTGAAGAACCATTAGAAGAGAATATTGCTATCTGCAAGGAGTACCTTAAGAGGATGGATGCTATTGGTATGACCCTTGAAATTGAGCTGGGCGTAACCGGAGGAGAAGAAGACGGGGTTGATAATACCGGTGTCGACAGTTCAAAGCTTTATACACAGCCGGAAGAAGTGGCCTACGCCTATAAGGAGCTTTCCGGGATAAGTCCTAACTTCACTATCGCAGCTTCCTTTGGCAATGTGCATGGAGTTTACAAACCCGGTAATGTTGAGTTAAGACCTGTGATACTTAAAAATTCGCAGGAGTATATAAAGAAGAAGTTTGCTACAGGCAATAACCCGGTTAATTTCGTATTCCATGGGGGCTCGGGCTCAGAAAAGCACCTTATTAAGGAAGCAATAGAATATGGAGCAATTAAGATGAATATAGATACAGATATGCAATGGGCATTCTGGAGCGGCGTTAAAGATTATTACGGGGAAAAGAGTGCTTACCTGCAGGGACAGATTGGCAATCCGGAAGGTGAAGATAAGCCAAACAAGAAATATTATGATCCCAGGGTATGGCTCAGGAAAGGAGAAGAGGTATTTATTGCACGCCTCAAGGAAGCCTTCGCAGATCTTAATGCCAATAACAGGCTTTAAAGTTATTAGACATACAGTTTACAGGCGGTCAGCATTTTATATATCTGGCCGCTCTTTTTTTGTTAATAATTATTGTCCCCCGATGTGAAGCGAAAGGGCCAATATATTAATTTTACCGAAGTACCCGAAAATCAATAGTTTGAGAAGAAGCAGAGTAAAAGAGGATAGAATGAAGCGGGAAAACCGGCTTACGCTTATGCTGAATAACCGGGAGCTCAGGGCTTTGAATCTTTACTGCCAGCGATTCAGGGTTACAAACAGATCGGCTTTTATGAGGGAAGCTGTAATGACAGCCATCCTGAAAAGATTTGATTCCGAATCACCAAGCCTTTTCGAAGATGGAGACCCTTCTCTCTTCAGGGAGGAAAATAAACTGAAATAATATTTTATAGTAGAAAAAGTGCCGGATTGCTTACACGGTGGCCGTAGGCAAGGAACTCAGGCATTATTTTATTTTCGGGGTAATACACAATTTCCGAACCCGAAGGATATGCTGCCATCCCACCACCACTTTCTGACAGCAGCAGGTCGCCTGCTGCAATATCCCAGCCGAAAATTCTGCCCTTCTTAATATGAAGGTCTGCAGAGCCCTCGGCTATCCTGGCGAATTTTATCGCCGATCCCTGGACCGATGATTCCATCTTATGTTTTTCGGAGCATCGCTCAAACCATAAGCTTTCCGTCTCTGCATGGTGAGACCTGCTCTTCAGAACGCGGAAGGCTTTGTTGCCCTTAATATTCTTATCAGGGAGTTTAACAGCTTTATTGTTTTTAAGCCGGTAGGCTCCCCGGCCCTTTAGGGCAAACCATGTTATTTTACTTACCGGTGCATGCAGGTAGGCTTCAACAGGACGGCCCCTGTCAATCAGAGCAAGTGAAATGCAGTATTCGCCATTCCCTGCTATAAATTCTTTTGTGCCGTCGATAGGATCAAGCAGCCAGAATATCTTTGAATTTTCAGAAGGACGAAGAGATTCTTCGCTTATTACTGGAATTCCAGGGCAAATTTTAGCCAGGGCTTCAGTAATTATCCTGTCGGATTCCAGGTCTGCTTCGGTAAGCGGGCTGTTATCCTGCTTGTAAACTGTAGTATAGGCAGCTTTCTTCTCAATAGCCCTGATTGATGTTCCTGCCAGCTCAACAGATGAGATTATTTTTTTTGTTTTAAGAGCCAAAATCATGCTTAAAATTAATGATTAAAAAGATTATAATTTTGTATTTGGAACTTATATTAAAAATTTTCTATTTTTGCACCACCTTATCAGGTACCATTGACCCATGGTGTAACTGGCAACACGTCTGATTTTGGTTCAGAAGAGTCTAGGTTCGAGCCCTAGTGGGTCAACACAAAGGTCTGCAGAAATGCAGGCCTTTTTTAGTTTATATTGTTGGTCCCTGATCCTGGGTCGGGCTCGAAGCCATCGCGGCAGTCTGTCTCCTCGGGGAAATGATCCCCCGGATCATTTCTTTTCCCTCGGTCCGGTTCGAGCCCTAGTGGGTCAACACAAAAAGCCGCGTTTTCGCGGCTTTTTTGTTGAGGGGGCAAGCAATGCCTTGCATTGCAGAGCAGAAGAGAAAGGGCGAGAAGAAGTTTTAAAGTTGATAAGGTTGATAGGGTTTATAAAGTAATGTTTCGAAGCGAAATAAATTAAGTGCACAGAAATACCTTATAAACTTTATCAACCTTATATTTAAAAAACGACGCCGTAGGTGTCGAACATGGGTAGCCAATATGTGACCCCGCCGGGATCAAAGAAGCCGGGCTACTGGTAATCAGGCTTATTTCCCAGTTTACCCATATCGTTCTTGAATTTTTTGATCATCTTCCCGAATTCCTTATCCTTTTGCCTTCTTTCTGCCAGAGTGGATTCGTAATGCTCCTTTTCCCTTTCGAGCCTGAGATAATTTTCATATGTTTCCATGGCTATGCTTCCCTCTTCAACTGCCCGTATAACTGCACATCCTTCTTCTGAAACATGCGTGCAATCGGCATATTTACAGTCAGATGCGATATCCAGGATGTTTTCAAAAGTAATATCCAGACCGCTGCCGGAATCAGCAATACCCAGTTCGCGCATACCCGGGTTATCAATAATAATTCCACCGCTTTCCAGTACAAATAACTCGCGGCGACTGGTAACATGTTTTCCCCTCTCTGCAAACCGGCTTATCTGGCCTGTCTTCATTAGCTCCCTGCCGGCAAGCTTATTAAGCAATGTTGACTTACCAACACCTGATGAGCCCAGGAGGCAATATGTATGACCCTTTTTAATAAGATCTCTTATAGCATTAATACCATCACCTGAAATATTACTTAATGCTATTACATTAACATGGTCCATCCTTTTCTTTATAGAAGATAAAACAGGTTCGAGTTCAGTATCTGAAACCAGGTCTGTTTTAGAAATTACTACCAGGGGATCAACCTTTGCATTATAGCATATTGTAAGGTAACGTTCAATCCTGTTGATACTGAAGTCTCTGTCAATAGATGTAACAATAAAAGCAGTATCAATATTAGCCGCTATTGGTTGTTTTTCTCCCTTGCTGCCTGAAGCCTTTCTCTCGAGAAGAGTCTTTCTGGGCAGTATGGAATGAATCAGGACCTTGTTGTCGTCATATTCTGAACAATTTACCCAGTCTCCGACAAGCGGGAAATCAGCCCTCGAAGTAGCTGTGAACCTGAGGTTACCAAGTACTTCTCCTTCAAACTCACCTGTCACGGTTTTTACAAGGTACCTTTCCTTATGTTCGGATGCTATGCGTCCGGCAATAAAGGCATCCATATTATTCGACCGGCGGAATTCTTCCAGCGCTTCATTAAATCCAAGTTCCTCTAAAGTCATCGTCATAAATTTGGAGGCCAAGTTATTTAAAAAAAATATTAACAGGCAACATACATTCTGTTCAATTGATGTAGATTATTATATTTCTTAGTAAGATGGTTTTGTTATCTTTGGATATTAAGGCTGCAGGATGATAGAAATTCTTGAAAATATTGGTATGCTGCTACTGCTTGTAGTTGCTCTTGCACTTGTTTTTATAATGGGAGTTGCGCAGTACAACCTGGTGTTTGGAACAACCATGCCTGCTTTGTCCAAATTGATTCTGCCAAGGAGACTTGAGGCTCGTTATAAGATTCATATTGCAAAGAACCTGTCATTTTATAAATACCTGGGCCCCAAATCCAGGATTAAGTTCGAACGCAGGGTGCAACAGTTTATAAATCTGAAAGAATTTATTCCGCGTGGAAAGGATATGCTTATTACAGACGAGATGAAGGCATTAATTGCCGGAACAGCTGTAATGGTGGGTTTCGGACACCCCGGTATCTACCTGAGCCATTTTAAAAAAATATTACTCTATAATAACAATTATTATTCCACAATTACAAAACAATATCATAAGGGAGAGGTAAATATGCGTGGCTATATTGTGCTTTCGTGGCAGGCGTTCAGAGATGGATTTATTGATAAAAAGGACGGTATTAACCTTGGGATTCACGAGATGGCACATGCACTGAGATTTGAAAACAGGATAATGAACGATGAGTACGGCTTTTTAAATCCCAGGGCAATAAGAAAGTTTGACCATATTGCCCTTGAGGAAATTGCTTTGCGAAATACTGATCCTGACAGATCGTCGGTCCTGAGAGACTATTCAATAAGCAATAAGGAGGAATTCTTTGCCGTGGCAGCGGAGTTGTTTTTTGAAGACCCGCTTAAACTGCTTAATTATAGTCCTGATCTGTACTATTTGCTGGTACCAATCTTTAAAATTGACACCCTGAAGATGCTTAAGCATGCAGGATAAAGTTCTACCTTAAAACAGGTAGGGTATAAACCTGGTGGTATTCTTCATGTAATTACCGTAATCAAGGCCAAAATATTCTTTGCATTCCTTTTCATCGGCAAGGGCAGTAAGAATAAGAAATGCTGTTGACAAGGCGGCCGGGATAAGAAGCAGGCAGAGCGGGTTTTTTAAAAATATACCCCACGTAAGAAAGAGAAGGGATGAATAGAGAGGATGCCTTATATATTTGAATATACCGCTCGTTACCAGCTTATCGGTTTTTTCAAAATTATACAGTTCCCTGTCCTGCCTTCTGCCTGCTGCCTTTCCTGCTTTCTTCATCTGCATAATTCCTGCAATTACAAGGTATAAGGAAATCATCAAAAAGATCCAGGATACAATCTGGTTTATGCTGAATGGCCTGCTGAACCAGTATTTATAGTTAACAGCAAAGAGGAAAATAATAAATTCCCAGCTGAAGAACCTGTAAAAACCGTGACTGTTTATACTTGTTAAAGTTCTCAGCGAGATCACAATTACCGGGATGCTTAATACCAGGAAGAGAAGGGCTGTGATAATCATAATATGAAAGATAATAAAAATACCTGGACTAACCACCCCGTCCCCGAGTATTCGGGGACACCCCTCCTTTCAAAAGGAGGGGAAATTGTCTGATTTCCTGGTTGGACTAAGCACCCCGTCCCCGAGTATTCGGGGACACCCCCTGCCTGCGGCGGGCAGGCTCCTTTCAAAAGGAGGGGAAATTGTCT
>JAZBNV010000078.1:0-44325 GCA_036350795.1 Marinilabiliaceae bacterium | reverse complement strand
TCAACCCTGTGTGTCGATGTCTGGATTGGTTCGCCGGTATGTCCTGCATAGAAGAACGGGTTGGTAGTCTGGAATTGTTCATTATTCAGCGAGATCAACCTGTTACTGTTGGTGGAGTAGGTAATGTCTGTCTTCCATTCCATACTTGTTGTCTTTACAGGAACCAGGTTCAATAGTACTTCAACACCGGCATTTTTTATCTCCCCGACGTTTGCGGTCATTGTTCCATAGAGGTATGGAGGGACTGGTACTGAATAATCCCAGAGCATATCTTTTGTTAACCTCGAATAATAATCGATTGATCCTCCTACCCTACCATTGATAAGCATCCAGTCAAGACCGACGTTATACTCTTCCTTCTTTTCCCACTTCAGGTTAGGGTTAGGGTTTCTTACAGGAGTTAGTCCATATACCCATACTCCGTTATACAACATAGCGTTGCTGGTTGAATAGTCCAGACTACTCAGAGATTGGTAGGGGCCCAGGATATCGATACCGGTAACACCAAATCCGGCTCTTAGTTTCAGACTCTCAATAACCGGAACATTCTCCATAAACTGTTCCTGGTCGATTTTCCATCCAAGAGATATTCCTGGAAAGTATCCCCATTTATTGTCGGCTCCGAATTTGGACGATCCCTCTCTACGCATACTTACCATTGCCATATACTTATCGGCATAACTATAACTTACCCTGCTAAAGAATCCAATAAGTTTCTCACTGCTCATGTAACTGGAGTGAGGAGCTTCACCTCTTGTAAGTGCGAAACCTGTACCCATATTATTATACGTAAATGCATCTGTCGGGAAATCCCAGTTCTGCATCCAGAAACCTTCGTTTGTAGATTCTTCGTAGCTGTAACCAGCCAGAGCATTAATTCTGTGTTCACCAATGCTCTTTTTATAAGTTGCAGTTATCTCACCAATATTATTTGTATAATCTCCGGCACCACGTGATGCATAACCATTCCTGCCAAGTTTAGTAGTTGATACATGATTCTTGGTCTGGTAATAACCCCTGTTCTCTGAGTTACCTGATTTAGTAAACATCCCTTTTATATCCAGGCCAGGCATCGGTGAATAAATAAGACTTCCGGTAAGTCTGATGTTACGATATGTATTACGACCTATTGTCTCTTCGATATACCCAACCGGGTTATCATATACGTAAATATTTCTTTCAAACCATTTATCTCCATCGGTTCCATAAACAGGTTCTGTTGGATTCCTGATAAGTGCATACCTGTATGCAATTGAGTTAAATCCATAACCATCGCCATTGGCATCGTACCTCTGCTCACTCATTATAGTAGAAAGGTTTACTTTTATTTTCCCATCGTACATACTGTGATTAAGATCGATACGGCCTGTAAGTGTATTATTGTTTGTTCCGATAAATGTACCCTGCTGATCTTTATAGTTAAAGGAAGCAACATAATTACTGTTCCTGCTTCCGCCCCTCACACTTACATTGTGCGACTGGGTTATACCTGTACGGGTAACTTCGTCTAACCAGTCAGTTGTTTCTCCAAAATCCTGCAGGTTGGCACCATTGAAAGTATACCCTTCGTCCCATCTTGCTCTCAGGTCGTCAGCGTTCATAAAGTCCGCTTTATTATTGTTTAAAATATTCGAGACCGAAACATATCCTGAATATTCAATAACAGGATCAGAGTTATACTGACTTCTCTTGGTTGTAATAATAACAACACCGTTGGTACCCCTTGTTCCATATATAGCAGCAGCAGATCCATCTTTAAGAACATCGATAGATTCGATGTCTTCAGGAGCAACGGTATTAAGGCTTCCGGGCACTCCATCAATAAGTACAAGCGGAGTAGTGCCACCCTTCAGTGAACTGGTACCACGCAGCATAATCTGAGTCCCGGAAGTAGGGTCACCATCTGGCATTACGACAGCCAGACCCGCAACTTTTCCCTGTATTAACTGGGCAGCGTCAACTACTGCTCCCTGAACAAAGTCTTCAGATTTTACAGAAGAAATAGAACTGGTTACATCACCCTTCTTCTGAGTTCCATAACCAACAACCACTATCTCTTCCAGCCCGAGAATATCTTCCTCAAGTATTATATCAAACGACCTTTGAGAACCAATCTCAACCCTATTCTCTTTCATCCCGACAAAACTGATAATCAGGAATCTGTCTCCAGGGTTTACAGTAATAACAAAGTCACCCTCAGGGTCAGAAGTAACACCATTAAGGGTTCCTTCCACAAGGATGGTCGCACCTGCAATAGGGCTTCCGTCCGAATCCGTAATTTTACCAGAAAGTCCAATCTGCTGTGCACTAACTGATAACGACGAAAGAATTATTAATAAGAACACCCAGCTAAGAAAAGGGCTCCCCTTCCTTAAGGTATTCATAATTAACAGTAGTGTTTTTTTCATAATATTAATTTTTGGGGTTTAAATGTATTTTTTACATTTTTAATATTTGGTTAATAAATATCAGTATCATTGCTGAGATAGAAATGAATGTATTATTTACACTTATTAAATTAAAAAAAGGAACTATCTTCAGATCTTAACGGTACATCCTAAGAATGATACTCCATCACATAAAACGACTCTGAAATATCGCAACAATTTTAATTGTATTATAAACACTTATTAATAATACTAAAATATGAAAAAAAGTAATACAACATGGTTAATAACAAGAATAAAAAAGGAATTATAGTGTTATAGCCTTGATTATATTTATGTTATAAAATTAATTTGGATTCGTTCTAAATAATACTATTCTATTACCCACTCATGCACGCCTGATGAGAACTCTTTTTGGAGCAAAGCTCTTAGCCTTACTCCATCGGTCATAACCGGATCGAACGATACAGCATCCCAGCCATCCTTTGTAATAGTATAGCCGTTTTCGGTTTTAACAGGAATCCAGCTATTGCCCGACCTGTACTGCAGTTCCCATTCAGCAGGTATCCTGCATCCTCCTTGTGGTCCGTCATCAAACCAGTATACACTGGATGAGGAAATAGTTTCCGGCTTCTCAAAATCATACTGAAGGTACTCCCACCTGTCTCTTGCCGGCCACCAGTGATAGTAGGGATTTGTATGGTCATTTGAATTAAGGGGCTCATACTGGTCGGCGATCGACTCTATGGTCCTGGTAATGGTACTGCCGGTTATTTTACTTCTGAAGGCGATGGTAGGCGCAGGGAGCGGTATCACAGCTTCTTCTTCAACCGGCAGCCATACAAGCATTTCTCCGCGGCCCCTGTTAGCCCAGAGATGATATGGGATAAGCTTTATATCCTGCAGATCACTGAATTCCACTTCACCATCAATATTCAGCCTGCTCTGTCTTCCACTGGCGTGAATAATATTTGTACCATTCAAGATACCTGGAATAAACTCTGATGTCATTTCTGCATCCGCATCAAGTATCAGGTTACGTGTACGACCATCGGGATTATCTGCCCACTCCGCACAGTAAACCAGGGGGCCTCTCTGGATGGCTACACGCCCGAGGTCTGCCTCTACTCTGGCGTCAGCAACAAGCTTACGTATCTCCATTGGCAATTCAAGTCTTATAAGATCACCGGCCGTCCATTTACGATTAATTACAGCATAGCCATTACTGATCTCAGCATCAAGCTTTTCATCGTTCAGGAACAAACTGGCTTTCTGATCAGATTCTTTACTAAAAGTATAAAGGTCTCCCGGTAGCGCTATGTTTTCTGCCCAGCCGGGTATCCTGATCTTAAGACTGAACCTTTGATCCCTCTCCGGCTTAACTTTAATTTCAACTATCCCATCCCATGGGTATGATGTTACCTGGGATATTGCCAGTTTATTCTCACCAAAAGAAAACTCTGCCTCGTTGCCTGCAAAAAGGTTAATATAAACTGAATTTTTATCCTTTGCATAAATGTATCCCGGTACCGCAGGTATAAATCTTGAAATATTTGAAGGACAGCAGGCACAACCAAACCATTCGCTCCTTTCGTGCTGACCAAAAGATTCGAGAGGATTCGGATAGAAGAAATGATCGCCGCTAAGTGCAACTCCTGAAAGCATGGCATTATAAAGCGTCCGTTCAAGCACATCGTAGTACTTAGAATCGCCATGTTGCAGGAAGAGGCGATAATTGGTAAATATATTACCGATTGATGCACATGTTTCGCAGTATGCAGTCATATTGGGCAGATGATAAGCTTCCCCGAATCCCTCGTTACCACCTGAGGCTCCTATTCCTCCTGTTACATATAGTTTCTTATATACTATATCTTCCCATATGCTGCTGATAGCCTTAATATATGAATCGTCATTATACAGTGCTGCCACATCTGCCATGCCCGAATACATATAGGTTGCCCTTACAGAATGACCAACAGCTTCAGTCTGCTCTGTTACAGGCATATGCGCCTGGCAATACTCCGGCCCGTCGCCCCTGACATCAAGGAAAAATTTAGCCAGCTCAAGATACTTTCCATCACCGGTGACCTGGTAGAGCTTCACAAGGCCCATCTCAATTACCTGGTGACCCGGGTAATTTATATATTTATCAACATCGTCCCAGCCGAAATCCTTGTAAATAAGATCGGCAGACTTAATAGCAATATCGAGCAGCTCCCGTTTTCCTGTTGCCTGGTAATATGCTACTGCGGCCTCATAAAGATGGCCCATATTATATAATTCATGGCTAAGGTCATGGGTGCCAACCCATCTTCCTCCTTTACCCCAGGAGTGAACATGCTCTTCCCCGTTAATTGTCCTGTTGGTATACAGGTAGCCATCATCTTCCTGTGCCATTCCAATCTTATAAATAAGGGAATCCACATAAGCTTCAAGCTCAGGATCCGGCACTGTATGAAGGGTAAAAGCAGCTCCTTCAATAATCTTGTATACATCGGAATCGTCGAAGGGGTAAGTGGTCAGGAACCTGTCTCCTTCAGCCAGGCCACCGGCAATCTCAAAGTTCTTAACTCTTCCTGTCGACTCGCAATAACCAAAGGCAATAGGTATTGTTACCTCTTTATTGATTTCGATCTTAGGAGCCCAGAAATTATCGGTCATTCTGACCTCTGTGAAGGGTACCTGTGAAATGGGATACTTACCATTTTCCTTATTAATACTTTCACATGCTGATAAAATAATTATTATCAACAATGACAACCCAACTGGCATTAATTTTTTCATATTTTCTTTTCAGAATAATTGTTTATTAGCTGTCCGCGTTATTATTTCTTACCTCTTTCCTTAGATCTTTCAGGCGCTTCATTACATTATTCCCTCCCCTTCCGAAATAGTCATGTAAGGTCCTGTATTCAGAATATATACTGTCATAAACATCAGAATTAGACCCTATGGGAGTGTAATACTCTGCCCTTACTTTGGACATTTTACCGGCGGCTTCGTAGATTGTATCGTAGCCTCCTTTTTCTGCTCCGGCAGCAACTGCTCCGAACATTGCCGAACCAAGCGCGGGTGCCTGGGGCGAGCCTGAAATTTTTATGTTCCGCCTGATAATATCAGCGTAGATCTGCATTATAAAGGGGTTTTTCTCGGCAATACCTCCGGCAGCATAGAATTCATCAACTTTTACTCCATTCTCTTCAAAGGTATCAATTATCATCCTGGTGCCAAAGGCGGTTGCCTCAATCAGGGCCCGGTAAATCTCTTCGGGTCGGGTATTCAGGTTTGCGCCGATCAGCATTCCTGTAAGATCTACATCCACAAGTACAGAGCGATTACCATTCCACCAATCTAGGGCAAGGAGTCCGCTCTCGCCAGGTTTCAACCTGGCTGCCTTTTCAGTAAGAAGCTCATGAATGCCGAGACCCCTGTTTTCAGCTTCACTAAGATATTCTGCGGGCACACAGTTTTCGGCAAACCACTGGAAATGATCTCCTACACACGATTGACCGGCTTCATAACCAAAGTAGCCTTCAATAATACCATCTTCAACAACACCGCAAATTCCGGGAACATGTTTTTCCTCTTCGCCCAGGATCATATGACAGGTTGATGTACCCATAATGGCGAGCATCTTGCCGGGACTCGTAATTCCTACGGCAGGGACAGAAACATGGGCATCAACATTTGCCACTGCCACGGCGGTACCTTCCTTGAGGCCGGTAAGCCTGGCCGCTGCTGCAGTAAGAGTACCGGCCTGTGTCCCCACAGGGTAGATATCTTCAGACAATTTATCAGACACAACATTTTCGAATCCGGGATTAAGTTTGCTGAGAAATTCCCTGGAAGGATATCCTTCTGACTTACTCCATACTCCCTTATATCCGGCAGTGCAGCTGTTTCGCCGCTCCTTACCTGTAAGCTGCCATATAAGCCAGTCAGCTGCTTCGATAAATTTATCGGCTTCATTATATATTTCCGGAGCTTCATCCAGTACCTGGAGTATTTTTGGGAAAAGCCATTCGGATGAGATTTTTCCTCCATACCTGCTGAGGAATATCTCTCCCTCCTCTTCAGCAAGCTTATTTAATAGATTTGCCTGGGGCTGTGCAGCATGATGCTTCCAGAGTTTTATCCATGAATGCGGATTCCCCTTGTATTTATCAACAAAGCAAAGCGGGGTGCCATCGTCCATAACCGGTAACACTGTACAGGCTGTAAAATCAATTCCCAGCCCGATTACATCTGAAGCATCAATACCAGCCTTGCTCAATACCCCGGGGATAGTAAAAGATAGCACATCAAGGTAGTCCTGCGGGTGTTGCAGTGCCCAGTCTACACCAAGTGTTGTACCATCAGGCAATTTTTCATCCATTACACCGTGAGGATAATCAAATACCGATGATTCTATTTCTTCACCGTCTGCCACCTTAACCAGCAGTGCCCTGCCTGACAGGGTTCCAAAGTCAAGCCCCAGAACAAATTTATTACTGTTTTTGCCCATAGTATGAGTCCTTTCCATGTTTCCTCAGGTAGTGTTTATCGAGTAAATATCTATCCATGTTTTTGATATCGCCCAGCGAAAAGCTTATAGCTGCCATCTGAGCAATCTCCTCCAGCACAAGAGAATTTTCAACGGCCCTGGCAGCCGATTCGCCCCAGGTAAAGGGGCCATGCGATGCAACAAGCACAGCAGGCACAGACAGCGGGTCAATACCTGTAAAAGTTTCGCAAATCACCCGGCCTGTATTTCTTTCATAATCAGAATCAACTTCTTCGGCACTTAAGATCCTTGTACAGGGAATATTGCCATAAAAGTAGTCGGCATGGGTAGTGCCAATAGCAGGGATGTCCCTTAATGCCTGGGCCCATGCACTTGCATATCTTGAGTGGGTGTGACAGATCCCGGCAATGCCGTCGAAGTTCCTGTATAGTTCAATATGGGTAAGCAGATCGGACGAAGGTTTCATTTTTCCTTCAACAATATTGCCATCAAGATCGCAAATCACGATATCGTCGACTTTCATTTCAGAGTATTGTACTCCGGAAGGTTTTATGGCAAGCAGACCTGATTCCCTGTCAAAACCACTGACATTGCCCCAGGTTAGGATTATAAGATTGCTTTCGGGCAGCCGGAGATTGGCCTCAAAAACTTCCTGTCTGAGTTGATCTGGTTTCATTTTTAGTTTACATCAAGGTTGAAATAGAATCCGTTCTGTATAAATTCCTCGTATTTGTGCTGGATAAACCTGTAATAGAAAGCACCCTTTTTTGATGTTTCCTTTTCCTTCTCGTCCAGTTTCTCAAGGAGATTCATTGAAAGTATCTTCTTACGGAAATTCCTCTTATCCATCTTTCTCTGGTAAATAGCTTCGTATAGATCCTGAAGCTGGACAAGGGTAAATTTCTCAGGCAGGAGCCTGAATCCTATAGGCTGAACTTTAACCCTCTGCCTCAGTGTTTTATGTGCAAACTCAACCATCGACTCGTGGTCGAATATCAGGTCGGGCATATTCCTGAAAGATCTCCAGTGAGCACTATTATCCTCCCTGTGCTGCTGATCGATCTCATCAATCTTTATAAGAGCAAAGTAAGCTACCGATATTACTCTTCCGCCCGGATCACGGTCCAGTTCGCCACAGGCAAACATCTGCCTTAGGTAGATATCCTTTAATCCTGTAAGATTCTTCAGTATCCTGGCAGCAGCCTTATCCAGGCTTTCATTATCTTCCAGGAAACCGCCTGCAAGTGACCATAGCCCCTTTGCCGGTTCAAAATTCCTCTTTATCAGAAGGAGCTTTATTTCCTTATCAACTATATCATAGCCAAACACGATACAGTCGACAGCCACAAGGTGCTTTCTCTTATCTTTATACAGATTATTCATATTAAAGACTATTATAATATGCCTCGTTCCATCTTATCTCCTTTTTGAAGCTGCGCAGCTCAGTGTCATTGTCGATTAAGAGGTACTCAATTCCCGACATCTCTGCAAGGTCTTCAAGTTGCTGAGGTGAGACCGCCTGGCTGAATGCAGTATGATGTGCCCCACCGGCCAGAATCCAGGCAGTAGCGGCCCTCTTCAGATCCGGGAAAGGCTTCCAGAGTATACTTGCAACAGGAAGCTTTGGCATCTCGGGGCATTCCACTACCTCCACCGTATTAACTATCAGGCGGAAGCGATTTCCAAGGTCGACCAGTGATGCATTCAGGCCCGGGCCGCTTTTGGATTTGAAAATTAATCTTGCAGGATCTTCCTTCCCTCCAATACCGAGGGGGTGCGATTCAAGAGATGGTTTTCCGGAGGAAACCGAAGGACAAACCTCAAGCATATGAGCTCCCAGTACTTTTTCATTTCCGGGTTCAAGATGATAGGTATAATCTTCCATAAAGGAGGTGCCTCCTTTCAGTCCCCTGCTCATTGTCTTAAGTATACGAACCAGTGCAGCAGTTTTCCAGTCTCCTTCTGCTCCGAAGCCATAACCTTTCTCCATTAAGCGCTGAACAGCCAGACCTGGCAGTTGCCTGAGTCCGTGCAAATCCTCAAAGGTGGTTGTAAATGCCCTGAAGCCTCCATCCACCAGGAACTTTTCCATACCTGCTTCTATCCTTGCAGCTTCAATAATTGTGTGCATGTACTCATTCTCAGAGTCCATTGTATAATTAGCCCTGTACTCATCTATCAGCAAATTAATTTCGGCATCAGAAACGGAATCTACATATTTAACAAGGTCCCCTACACCGTAGCCATATACTGAATATCCAAATTTAATCTGTGCATCAACCTTGTCGCCTTCTGTAACGGCAACGTCCCTCATATTATCCCCGAAGCGTGCAATCTTCATAGTCTGCGATTCGGAAAATGCTGCAGCTACCCTCGACCAGTCGGCCACAGCTTTTACAACTTCGGGGTCCTGCCAGTGACCTGTAATTACCTTTCTTGGTTTCCGCATCCTTGCGTTAATAAACCCAAATTCACGTCCGCCATGGGCTGACTGGTTCAGGTTCATAAAATCCATATCTATGGTGTTCCACGGAATATCCCTGTTAAACTGGGTATGAAGATGCAACATCGGTTTACTCAGAACCTTCAGTCCATTAATCCACATCTTGGCAGGAGAGAAAGTATGCATCCATGTTATTATCCCTATGCAATCAGGGCAATTATTTACCGCGGTCATTATATTAAAGATATCAAGAGGAGTAGTAAGCACAGGTTTAAATATAACCTTCGCAGGAATCTCATCATTACTGTTAAAGCTTTTTGCAATTACAGCAGAATCCTGAGCTACCTGCCCAAGTGTTTCTTCTCCGTAAAGATGCTGGCTACCCGTTAAAAACCATATTTCTTTGTTCATGTAATTATTGATTGGTTAACATATATTTAATTTCTTCTACCTATGAGTCTTCTACCAGAAATAAGCATAAAAAGCTATGATAATTGTTATCACTATCGCGGAATTGATAACATCCCATTTATTCCAGCTTGCCCTGGTTATTGCTCTTTCTTCAGGTGTTGCAGATCCGAAATACAGGCCTTTTATAGATATTGGATCAGCCTGCTTAGTGAACATACTTACTACTATCATAAGCGCAATTACAATAAAGAAAAGAACGATCTCATAATGCAGCCAGTTGGGTGCAACAAATGTATTGTATAGTAGTCCGTCAGGATTCAGACCACTTTCGAAAACCTTCAATGCCAGCCTTGTCATGCCGAGTACAAAGCCAGAAACCAGACCTACTATACCCGATACCCTGGTTATCCTTTTTGAAAGAACACCCAGCAGGAAAACTGCAGCTATACCAGGGGCAAGGAGCGACTGGACATCCTGAAGATATGCGTACAAAACCTTACCCATACCTTTCATTACCGGAATCCATAATATGCCCAGTATTACAATAACAACAGTAGCAAGGCGTCCTACAGTTACAAGATGCTTTTCACTTGCCTGGGGTTTATATTTCTTATAAAAATCTACCGTAAATAACATGGCAGACGAATTAAACAGGGAGGCGAGCGAGCTCATCAGTGCTGCCAGTATACCTCCAACTACAATGCCCTTAAAACCCATAGGAAGCAGTTCGCCGACAAGTGTGGGAAATGCTGCATCAGAATCAGTAAGGTTTATTAGCCCTTTTGCATTCAGAGAATAAGCTATCATACCGGGAATAAGGAAAATAAATACAGGTGTAAGTTTCAGATAGCCTCCGAAAATTGTTCCCCTTCTTGATTGCTTCTGATCTCTCCCTGCAAGCACTCTTTGCACAATGTACTGGTCGGTACACCAGTACCAGAAGCCTATAATTGCTGAACCCAGTATTACACCTGTCCATGGAAAATCAGGGTCGCTCTTCGACCTGATTAGATTTGTCATTGAGTCGCCATAATCATTTACGGGTACTGCCCTGCAAATCTCCATCATTTCATTCCATCCGCCAAGTTTGATCAGTCCAATAACAAGTACAGCCATAGAGCCTATTAGCAGTACAGGTGTTTGCAGTACCGAGGTATAAAGCACTGCCTTCATTCCTCCGAATACCGTATAAAGACCTGTTAAGATTACCAGGCCTATGGCACTTATCCAGAAAAAGTCGATGCCAAACATTGATTCTATACCAAAAACCTCTTTGAAAACAACTCCCCCGGCATAAACTGTAACAGCCACTTTAGTCAACACATAACTCACCAGTGAAATTATTGACAGAAAAGATCTTGATCTTCCGTCGTATCTTTTCTCAAGGAATTCAGGCATTGTAAACACACCACTTCTTGCGTAAAATGGCACAAAAAGCCAGCCCAGCATTAAAATAAGCCAGCCATGCATTTCCCAGTGTGCCATTGCCATTCCGGTTGATGCACCTGCTCCTGCAAGACCTACAAGGTGCTCAGATCCAATATTTGAGGCAAAAATTGATGCCCCAATAGCAATCCATGTTGCATCCCGTCCGGCCAGAAAATAATCGGATGTGTTATCATCCTTTTTCCGCATTGTCCAGATTATTATACCTATCAGTACAAGACAGAAAAGCCCCAGTACGATCCAGTCAAGTGTTAGCATATTATAGAATTAAGTTTAAGAACCGGTTTTAAATGTATATATTACACTTGTAATTATCAAATATTAGCTCATTAATTTTCAAAATTCCCTGAAAAATATTTAAAATACAAAAAAAAGAGGCCGTCTCAAAAGTATAATATCCTTGTCATCCCGAGTTAATCGAGGGATCTAATCATCTGAAAATCAGAACCCTGATTTCTTGCATTGGCTCGAAATGACAAAGATTGCGCCCTTTTGAGACAGCCTCTTTATAATATTGATTAGTGCAGTTTAGCTATCCAGCCATTCCAGCACCTCTTTCGACAGGGGCTTTTTTGTTGGTTTAAGATGCTTCACCAGCTTGCCGTTCTCATCTATAAGGTATTTCTGAAAATTCCAGCTAACCTCGGAATCCTCAACACCATTAAGTGTTTTTGTTGTTAACCATTTATACAAGGGGTGAATATCGTCACCTTTTACAGATATTTTCGACATCATAGGGAAAGTAACTCCATAATTCTCTGAACAGAAGGTTCGTATTTCTGCATCACTGCCAGGTTCCTGGCTTCTGAAATTATTTGCCGGAAAACCAATAATTATAAAGTCGTCGCCCCCATATTTCTCATAAAGTTCCTGCAGTTCCTCGTACTGGGGTGTAAGGCCACATTTTGATGCGGTATTAACCAGCATTACCTTCATTCCCTTAAGCTCTTCAAAGTCAAATTCATTTCCTTCGAGTGTTTTAACTTTAAAGTCATAAAAACTATTGCTCTGGGCTGCTGCGAGGCCAATAAAAAAAGTTAAAGCTGTAAGAATTGAGAAAAATCTTTTCATGGCATTTATTAATTAATTTATGGTAAAACAGCAAAATATAAAGATTGTTCTACTTCCCCTTTATTAAATATTGTTTACCTGTCACCTTAAAGCGACCTTTACTGGTACCTGTAAAAGAAGGATCAGCATACCCTTGAAATCCGGGTTGTTTTCCTCCTGCACTTATAGAAAACCATCCCGGTTCTATTACTCTCTTGCCCTCATTATTAATTATTGACATCTGCCGGGGTTCAAGAATAAACTTAATCCTCTCACTCTCTCCGGCTTTAAGATGAATCCTCTTAAAACCTTCAAGCTGCCGTAAAGGACGTCGTGTTGATGCTTTTTCATCAGCCAGATAAAGCTGCACCACCTCATCTCCATCAGTAGTCCCTGTGTTTTTAACAGTAAATTCGACTTCAAGTGTTTCCCCTGCATTTATTTTTCCGGGCAGCACCAGACCGGAGTACTCAAAAGTTGTATAACTGAGCCCATATCCAAAAGGATAGAGCGGTTCTCCGTCAAAATACCTGTATGTTCTGCCATCCATATCATAATTTTCGAAGGCAGGTAGTTGTTCTACAGATTTATAATATGTTACAGGGAGTCTTCCTGCAGGATTATAATCCCCGAAAAGAACATCAGCAACAGCATTACCTGCCTGCTGTCCGCCATACCCTGCAAGCAGAATTGCGTCTGCCATTTCCTGCTCCCTGTTTATTGCGAGAGCTGATCCGTTCATCAATACAATAATTACCGGCTTGCCTGTTTTATACAGAGCCTCCAGCATTTGCTTCTGTTCGGATGGCAATTGCAGGTTTGTGCGGTCTCCTCCTTCAAAACCATCTATCTTAATCGACATTTGCTCCCCTTCAAGTCTCTGGGAAAGACCTACTACTGCTACAATTGCATCGCAATCCCGGGTCTTATATACCAGGTCATTAAGATGATGTTTGCGTGGTGGTGCATAGAGTAACTTTATGTCTGCATCTCCCCCAAGATTCCTGTATTTAACAACAATTTTATACTTCTCTCCTGCTTCAAGCTGTACCGCTTTCTCCATGTGAAAAGCATGATGGTCGCCAGTATAGTTAATAAAGCTAACACCCTCAAATTCTATCTCATAATTTGACGAGCCCCATGATCCGAGGTAGTATTCCCCGCTTTCAGGAGGGCAGAACCAGCTTGTCCACCTTACAGAGAATCCATCGTGAGGTATATCCGGATGTGGACTGTATGTTTCCCAGTAGAAATCTATATTCTCATCAATTCGCGTAAAAACAGGTTCTCCTTCAAAATCAGCATTATTGAAATATTCAGCAAATGCACCTCTTTTACCATCTTCGGTCAGGAGATAAAACGGAGGAACAGGCTTGAGGTTATGGATTCCCCTTGCAAGGTCACTTCCCTCTGCATATATAATCTCCAGATTATCTCCGGCCCTTTTTCTCAGTCCATCCAGTACTGTAACAGGATTCCTGGGAATCCCATTATAATTACCGATAAGAGCTTCAAAGTTATCTGCGTTGGGACCACAAACCAATATTTTTTTTATGTTCTCTTTCAGAGGAAGTACACCACCATTTTTAAGAAGTACTATTGATTCCCTTGCTGCCTGCCGGGCCAGCCCGTCGGCATAATCTGAACAATTAGCTGATAAGGGTATTGCCGCCCATGGCACAAGTGAATCAGGATCAAACATACCTAGTTTTATCCTGGCACGCATCAACCTGCTTACTGCCACGTCAATATCATCTTCTGTTAACAGACCCATATCCACAGCCTCTTTAAGATGCCTGTAAGTAACCCCACAATTAAGATCAGTACCTGCTTTTACAGCCAGGGCAGCCGACTCAGCAGGGGTTTCCGTATAAGCCTGGAATTGGTGAAAATCAGAGATAGCCCAGCAGTCTGAAACTATGTAACCCTTAAATCCCCATTCGTCATAAAGAATTGAATATAACTCTTCGTTAGCACAGCATGGGTGATCCCTGAACTGGTTATAGGCGCCCATAATTGATTGTACATCTCCATCCACAACAAGCGCTCTGAACGCAGGCAGGTATGTCTCCCTGAGATCAACCTCAGAAACCCTGGCATTAAATTCATGCCTGAGTGGCTCTGGTCCGCTGTGAACTGCATAGTGCTTGGCTGTTGCAACTGTTTTAAGGTATTTAGGATCGTCTCCCTGCATGCCCTTCACAAATTCTACGCCCAAGCTGCCCGTGAGGTATGGGTCCTCACCATAAGTTTCATGTCCCCTTCCCCATCGCGGATCCCTGAAAATATTGATATTCGGCGACCAGAATGTTAATCCCTGATAAATTCCCCTCATTCCCCTCCGTTGGTAATCGTGGTACTTGGCGCGGGCCTCATCAGAAATTACGCTTGCTACCTCATACATCAAATCGGTATCCCACGAAGCTGCCATTGTTATTGACTGTGGAAACACTGTTGCCCAACCCGACCGGGCAACACCATGAAGAGCTTCGTTCCACCAGTTGTAAGAAGGAACACCAAGACCGGGAATGGCAGGAGCGGTATAGAGCAACTGGTCGGCTTTTTCCTGCAGTGTCATACGCGAAACAAGATCATCGACTCGCTCGTCTACAGAAAGGGCCGGATCCTGAAATGGAAAAGAGTTCTGTGCTATCAGCTTATTAGAAACTAATAACACAAACAGAAGGACTGAAACTAGTTTCATAATTATTAATAATTACCTGACTGAAAACCTGTATACAGTTTTTGAAGTAAAGGCTTTCCCCGGTTCAACAATTGTTGAAGGAAATGCAGGCTGGTTGGGACTGTCGGGGTAGTGCTGAGTTTCAAGACATAAACCCCCGCGATGGATATAGGCTTTGCCTCCATGTCCAATCTGTGTTCCGTCGAGGAAATTACCGCAATAGAACTGTACTCCCGGCTGGTCGGTTAAGACTTCCATAAGCCTGCCAGTGGTGGATTCATAAACCACAGCATCAACTTCCTCCATATTATCAAGTACAAAATTATGATCATAACCAAGGCCAAGAATAAGCTGCTCATAATCCTCTCCTATCCTTTCTCCAACCTTATGAGGCTCCCTGAAATCAAAAGGTGTACCTTCCACAGGAATATTCTCTCCAAGAGGTATAAGATCCTGGTTAACCGGTGTAAACTCTGAAGCTTTTATCTGCAATTCATGGTCGAGAATATCACCATTACCTGCTCCTTTAAGGTTGAAATAGGCATGGTTGGTTATATTGAGTACTGTCTTCTTATCCGTGGTGCAGTTATAGCTTATTACCAGTTCATTTGAATCATTCCAGGTATATTCAACCTCAATCAGCATATTACCGGGATAGCCCTCCTCCATGTCAGGAGAATTATAGCTGAACTTAACAACAGGGACTTTATCTTCATTCTCAATTACTTCATAATCCCATACTACACTATGCCATCCTCCAGGGCCTCCATGAAGTGAATTTACACCGTTATTGATCGCAAGATTGTACTCGATGCCGTCAATCTCAAATTTCCCGTTGGCAATCCTGTTGGCATACCTGCCTACAATAGAACCGAAATAGGGATCGCCATTCAGGTAGCCATCCAGGGTTTCATATCCGAATGTTACATTTTCAAGTTTCCCATCCCTGTCGGGCACTTCTATCCACACTACTGTTGCCCCGTAGTTTGTAAGTTTGACTGTATTCCCATTTGTATTAAGGAGCGTTAGCAGAACAACTTCCTTCCCGTCAATTTCACCAAAATTCTCTTTTAACATTTTATACTCTTTTTCTTCTGTTATATTACATGCACTAAAAAGCACTGAAAATAAAACAGTTACGATTAATAATCCTGATTTTTTCATTATGGCAAGTTTAAATATGAATCTCCGCTAAGATAATAAATTTGATTTGTGCATAAGTGATTTATATTTTTATTGGAATAAACCAGGCCTATGAGAATCCTGTTTCTGTTATTATTTATCTGGGTTAACACTTTTCTTTCAGCCCAGCAGGCAAGAGAAATTCCAAAAATAGACCAATCAATAAAACTCGATGGTACAGCTGATGAAGATGCATGGAAGGATGCAGCAGTTTTTCGCCTGATAATGCAGACTCCCGTCTTTATGAAAGACCCAAGTGAAGACACAGATGTACGGATTTTCTTTAATGACAGGTACCTGTATGTATCTGGTAAAATGTTTTACACTGATATCAGCAATATGTCAAGGCCGGGCAAACAGCGTGATTATTTCTCGGGCAACTGTGACTGGTTCGGTATACTGCTGGATTCATTTAAGGACAATGAAAACATGGTGGCTTTCTTTACCAATCCAAATGGCTTACGCTTTGATGCCGCGGTCCAGAATGATGCTTCGATGGGTTTTGAAGATGTAAACCTTGCCTGGAACACCTTCTGGGATGTTGAAACGAGGATTGACGAAGATGGCTGGTATGCCGAGATGCGAATCCCTGTATCAAGCATCAGGTTCCAGGTTGAAAATGATACAGCCTTAATGGGC
This sequence comes from Marinilabiliaceae bacterium, assembly GCA_036350795.1. GTDB lineage: Bacteria > Bacteroidota > Bacteroidia > Bacteroidales > VadinHA17 > JAUVKT01. The sequence goes on along the minus strand of JAZBNV010000078.1, from coordinate 27,577 downwards.
CTTTCGATGTTCAGGTACATTCCGAAAAAGAATGAAACGCAGACCTTCCCGGCTATTGACCCCCGGCATGGTGATATGGCAAGCTGGAAAGCATCACTGTCGGCCCCTGTTTTTATGGCAGGCACAGAAACAGATTTGCCCGCTTATATAACTCCTTATTTAATTGGAGGCTATGAAAGGCTTTTCGAGCTTAACGAGCCTGAAACAGCCTGGGAACTGAACGAAACCCCCAAATATAATGCAGGCCTTGATGCCAAGCTTGGAATTACCAATAATCTTACACTTGATCTGACTGTTAATACTGACTTTGCCCAGGTTGAGGCAGACGATCAGCAAATAAACCTTACACGCTATTCACTTTACTTTCCTGAGAAACGTCCATTCTTTCTCGAAAAATCTGATGTTTTCAATTTTGATTACCTCGGAGGTCAGAATCTCTTTTACAGCAGGAGAATAGGTATATATGATGAAGAATCGGTGCCGATAATAGGTGGAGCAAGGCTTACCGGGAGGCTGGGATCGTGGGACATCGGTTTACTCGATATGCAGACAGCCCGCAAAGGTGATATCAGTGGAGAAAATTTCGGCGTAATCAGAACAAAAAGGAATATTCTTAATCCGGGCTCATATATCGGAGCAATGCTTACATCAAGGACAAGCCCTGGTTCCTTCAATTATGCCTATGGTATAGATGCCCTTGTTCATCCCTTTGGAGATGATTATCTGACACTGAGGTGGTCGCAGACCTTCGAAAACGGGGCACTTAATAAATTCTGGTCAGAAAATCCCACGCGCCTTCTTGCAAGGTGGGAAAGAAGAAATCTTAAGGGATGGAGCTACGACTTACTCTATACCTGGTCGGGAAAGGATTTCAACCCCGGTGTTGGCTTTGAACTTATTGATAATTATTATGGTACCAGGGGCACACTTAAATATGGCTGGCTGCCTGAAAATGAAAGTACTGTATTAAGAACCCATAATCTTTCAAATACCACGCTGCTTCTTTACAACTCTGCAGACCGTTCTCTTCAGAGCATTATGTCAATGCTTACATGGGAATACAATACCAGGAAGGGTTACTCGGGCAATATAAACCTCAGGTATAATAAAGAGATTATTCACGATACCCTTGAATTCAGTAAAACTATTGTAGCACCCGGCAACTATAACTTTTTTGATATTATGCTGGTAGCATCTATGAAGCCGGGCACCAGGTTGGGCGGAATGCTAATAAGTGAACTCGGGCAGTTCTACGATGGATGGAGATTTTCTCTTAACCTCCAGCCAATGTTTAACCTGAGCCCGAGCCTGGATATAAACCCAACCTACAGGTTCGACAGGGTACGATTCGCTGAGAGAAAACAGGGATTCACAAACCATATTCTTGGAATCAAGGCCCTGCTGATGATAAGCACCAAACTGTCATTCACCTCCTTTATACAGTATAACACTGATGTTAAGACCTGGCTTATTAATGCACGGTTCAGATATAACCCAAGAGAAGGTAATGATTTCTATATTGTATATAACGAAGGGCTTAACACAGATCTTTACAGGGAATCGCCCGTCCTGCCCCGTAGTGAATCAAGGGTACTTATGTTAAAGTACACCTATACCTTTGGCTTCTGATCATTAAGCCTGTCAGGAATTTCCTGCCCTGGTGCAGGTACTTCGTTTACGATCGAAAATATTTTCCATTCACCGTCTTTCCTGATCAGTTGGATGGAATCGATCCCCAGCTGCGGTTTAAAGCCCTCAACAGGAATATTTACCTCGTACAGAACAAGGATATGAGCAATGTCGCCGTACTCAAAAATTTCCTTGCTTACTATCCTTTCAGTGAAGCCGGTATTAATAATCTTATAATCACTCACAAACTTTACAAAGTCTGCGATAAATCCATCCAGGTCGAAAAGCGTGCTTGATGTCCGGGTAGTTCTGAGGAGAATATTTGCCTCGGGTATAAAAAGATTTCGGACCTTATCCCAGTTATGAGCTTCTCCTTTTTCTACACTTACAAATGTATAAAGGTCTTCCACCACCTTAAAAGAACTTGATTGCTGCTGGTTCTCAGTTTGCCCGTACAGGGCAATATTTGAAACAACAAATAAAAGGACCAGTAATTTTCTCATATCATTATCTGCTTATTTATATTACAAAGGTATTAATAGTGGAGAAACTTAAAATATAAATATTTGATTCGGGAATATTTTAATTATAACTTTATAAACCTATGATTATAAAATAACTAAAAAGACAAGGAACATGAAGACTCTGAAGTTTGCTTTTGCCCTTCTTCTCACCGCCTTATTTTTGAGTGTTACTGTTAAAGGTCAGTCACCACAGCAGCTAAACTACCAGGCGGTTGTCCGTGATATCTCAGGAAACCCCATTTCAGGCAGTGATATTACAGTTACAATTACTCTGAGACAATATGCTCCTGACGGAGTCGGTGTATTTCAGGAAATTCACAATGCTCATACTAATGAATACGGTCTTATCTCTCTTGCAATTGGAAGTATTGAGGACCTTTCAGTTGTTCAATGGAACGACGGACCATTTTTTCTGAAAGTTGATGTTGACGGCAATGAAACCGGCATAACACAACTATTAAGTGTTCCATATTCGCTGTACTCAGGAAAAGCCGGCAATGTATTCAGTGGCGACTATTACGACCTTGTAAATACTCCTGACTTATCTTCTTATTTAATCTCGGAGTCAGATCCTGTTTTTAACTTATCGGCAGCAAAGAATATTACCAGCTCAAATATAAGTAACTGGAGCACTGCGTATTCATGGGGCAACCATCAGTTATACGGCTACCTTACATCACACATATGGAATCTTGCCAACAATAAAATCTCCTATAATAAGGGATATGTCGGAGTAGGCGTTGAAAAACCAAGAAGCAAGCTGGCAGTGCAGGGATCATCTGCCGAAGACACTATCCTTTTTGAAGTAAAGAATAGCGTGGGTCAGACAGTTTTTGCAGTATACAACCAGGGAGTTCATATTACTATTGATGAAGATTACTCAAAGGGATCGAGGGGAGGCTTCTCTGTTGGTGGTTTCGACCGCAGCAAGGGTATCCAGGAGTACCTGAGAGTTACTGCAGACAGCACCCGTGTATATATAAACAAGAACTCATCCAAAGGTTCGAGAGGAGGGTTTTCAGTGGGGGGATTTGACAGGAGTGCTGCCAAAGCGGAAGTATTTAATTATGTGGATCTTACACCTCAGAATTCATTTATCGGTCACTCAGCCGGAGCTAACAATAGTACAGGCTCAAATAATTTCTTTGGCGGTTATGAAGCGGGGCTGAGTAACCAGTTGGGGTCTGATAATATTTTTATTGGCAACCTTGCCGGAAGGAATAATAACAGTAACGGTAATGTATTTATTGGTAGTAATGCAGGTAGGGATAACAGCTCAGCTTATGGAAGTGTTATTATAGGAGATGAGGCCGGACCTGAAAATAACGGAGCAAGGAATGTAATAATAGGCCGCAGGACAGCTATTAAGAATACCACCGGGAGAAACAATGTCTATGTTGGAAACGATGCCGGAGCTGCCATGACCGATGGAATATATAATACTTTTGTAGGAGCAGAATCAGGTCAGTTCTCGGTAAGTGGTGATTATAGTGTTTACCTGGGCACCAGGGCCGGCTATGATAATGATGGTTCAAATAATGTTGTTACCGGATATCTTGCCGGTTCAAATGCAAATACTTACGGAAACCCCAACACCAACTATTCCTCAAGTGTATTAATTGGTTATATGAGCGGCTACAGGCTAAGCGAGGGTACAAATAATGTATTTCTGGGTCAGGGCTCCGGAAGCAATGTAACAACAGGCTACAGAAATACGCTTATAGGGTCAGGTACCGGATCCTCAGGTATTGGGTCAAATAATGTTATTATTGGTTACGGAGCCGGTTCAGATGCTACGGGAGATAATAATTTCGTTATTCACAACTGGAATACAGGCCTACCATATATGACTGGTAAATTTCATTCGGAACCTTCTGCTGCATGGTTAAGGATTAATGCTAAAATCGAAGCTCCTTACCTGGCAACAGGCTCCGGAACAAGCCTGGTTGTTGGTGCCAGCGGAGAAATATTGAAACTTTCGAGCAGTAAAAAATACAAATCAGATATTCGTGATCTTGATAACCTTACAGAATCATTTATGAACCTCAGGCCGGTTAGCTTTGTCTGGAATGATGATACCGCTACGCCTGGAAAAGAAGATTTTGGGCTTATTGCCGAAGAAGTCGAGGAGGTATTACCCGAACTTGGAATAAAAAATCCTGATGGGACAGCAGAAGGAGTAAGTTACCATAATGTAAATATTATGGCTGTTAAGGTAATCCAGGAACAGCAGAGAGAAATTGAGCAGTTAAAGCTAAGACTTAAGGATGCAGAGGAAAAGATTAACAAAATTCTTGAAGGAAAGTAATTCCTTGCAGCTTATTCCTGCCCGGATATATTAGCCCATTCAAGAAAATCATCAATGCATTCTTCTGTACTGGTTACCGGGCTGTATGCAAGTTGATCAATGGCTTTATCTATATTAAGGGTAAAGGATGTTTTCAGCAGGCTCACCCCGTACCTCTGAATAAGGGGTTCTCCATTATTACTTATTTTAGCTGCAAGCTCTGCCATCCTGGCAATGCCATACAGAAACCAGTAATTTATTTTTGGCAAATCGGTATTGTAGCCCAGCTTCATGGCTGTATCTTTCAGTAGTGACCAGAATTTATGTGTACTGCCATCTGTGATATTATAAACCTGCGCCCTGGTTTGCTCTCCGGCATTAAGAGCCAGCAAAGATGCATAGGCAAGATTTCTGACCGATGTCAGGTCTATAACATTCTCTCCCGAACCGGTCATCCTTATTTTCTTTTCTTTAAAAGCATTCATTAACCTTGGGAAAGCGGTTGTATCACCCGGTCCGATTACTCCCCTGGGGCGAAGAACAATACTATGAATATTTTTTCTCCCGAGAACCTCAGTTTCTGCCTCAAGCTTTGTAAGAGGGTAGAAAGAAAGATACTTTAAAGGCAGGGGATCATCCTCCCTGACGTTGAGCCTGTCTTTAGCATTGAAATATACATTTGCCGTGGAAATAAAAACAAAGCGCTCCAGGCAGGGAAGGTTATCCATCAGGGAAACAGTAGTAAGAACATTGTCCCTGTAGAATTCATCATATTTTCCCCACATAGAAGCCCTGGCAGCACAATGAACCACGTGGCTTATGTCCTTAAATGAAGATTTTACAAAGTCCGGATCTGAGATATCGCCACATATCATATTAAAGCCCTGGGCTGAAAGCTGATCTGCTTTTTGCCTGTTACGGCCTGTACCAATAAGTTCTGCACCAGGAATATTATCACGCAGGTATCTCAAAATATATCCGCCAACAAAACCGGTTGCACCAGTTACAAGAATCTTCATAAGAGCCTGAGGTTAAATTGACCCCAAATGTAAGAAAAATTGCATTCGGCGGTACTTATTGATCGTATATCTAATAAAAAGAGGCTGTCTCATAAGGGTGCAATCTTTGTCATTCCGAGCGAACGCGAGGGATCAGGGCTGCAGAAAAATGTTACATCATTCTGATAATTTTTCGTAAGCGGGGTTAACTGTCGGGAATTGTGCATCAACTTCCTTCTGCCACCTGTGAAGTACTTCAAGAAGACTGTCTCTGACTTCCGGCAATGAATCTGCGAGGTTATTCCTTTCTCCAATATCATTCCTTAGATTGTAGAGCTCACATGGCTTATCTTCAAAAAACTCAATCAGTTTATAATCACCAATCCTTACAGCTGCCCCGGGCGTTCCGCCCTGGTTCCCGTAATGGGGATAATGCCAGAATAAAGGCCTTTGATCTGGAACATTCCTGCTTCCGTCTATCCATCTCAGACTTAATCCATCATTTTGTTCAATCGATTTTACTCCGGCCATCTCGAGGATAGTTGGATAAAAATCTGTACTGATTACAGGTATGTCTATTTTTATTCCTGCCATGTTTTTCTGTGGCCATCTCAGAACCATAGGTTCTCTTATACCTCCTTCATAGAGCCAGCCCTTACCTGCACGCAAAGGAAGATTACTTGTGGGGTGGCCTTCAGATGTTGACAGGCCACCATTATCCGACATAAAAAACACCACCGTATTCTCGTCGAGTCCGCTTTCAGAAAGATAATCAAGAACCTTCCCGACAGCCTGGTCCATAGCTTCAACCATTCCTGCATAAACGGCGTGATTCTGAACTGTTCTTAGCTTCCGTGGAGCTTCTTCACCCCATACATTATCGGGCTGATCAAGGGCCTTCAGTTTATACTTTTCCTCAAGATCAGATCTTGCCATAAGCGGAGTATGAACAGAATAAAATGACAGGTAGGCAAGAAAGGGTTTATCAATGTTCTGTTCCATAAACTTAACTGTTTCTGTTGCCAGCCTGTCCGGAAGATGTTCACCCTCAGGTCCGTCATCAAGTCTCGGGTTACCATAGGGTGAGAAATATTTGTTCCCCCCGTAGGGTCCGCCCCTGGTAATACCTCCCTTATTTACATCAAAGCCCTGGTGCTCGGGCCAGAATTCTTCAGGTCCCAGGTGCCATTTTCCGGCGAAGAATGTGGCATATCCCTTCTCTTTCAGAGCCTCGGCAAGAGTAATTTCGCTATGGCTGAGTTCCTCGGTGTACCCCGCGGGCAATAGAGGGGTATTTCTTTCCCATGCACCGGGCTGAGGGGCACCAAAATAGTCGGTCGTATTAAGGCGGGCCGGGTATTTGCCAGTCATTATGCTTGCCCGTGTGGGACTACAAACCGGGCATGCAGCATAAGCCTGGGTAAAAACCACGCCTTCTGAAGCCAGTTTGTCGACATTCGGAGTGTCGTAGAAACATTCAGGATTATTAAAACCCACGTCCATATAACCCAGGTCATCAACCAGGATAAAAAGGAAGTTGGGATTCTCCTGCTTTGAACAGGAGGTCAATACAAGTAATAAGATTAAAAGTACGTGCTTAAGGATTCTCATTTTGTTTTACAATTTTTGTTTTCCGGCTTTTCGGGTGAAAACGCCATTAAAAATAATTAAAAATTCATATCTCTTAATCCCGAAAAAATGTCACCACAATATCGGAAGCATTCAGTTAAAAACAAGTACTTTAGCATTTTATTAAACTCAGCTATAATTGAAAAATTCTGTTAAGGTATTTTCACCGGGCACAGTTTCAAACGTAGGCAGTGGCTACGATATTATGGGCTTTGCCTTTGATGGTCCGGGCGATATTCTTGAAATCATTATTGACCGTTCAGGCGAGATAATAATTGAAAACAGAAGTGATTCGGACATTCCCTGCGATGAAAACAATGTAATCCACCCGGCTCTCAGGGCCCTTCTCAGCCAGGCTGATAAGGAGTATGGAGCAAGGGTAATTATTCACCGGAAAATCAGCCCCGGAAGCGGTATAGGTTCCAGTGCAGCAAGCTCGGCAGGAGCCGTATTCGGGGCAAACGCACTTCTTGGAATGCCCTTTAATGACCTGGAGCTTATAGATTTTGCATTGCAGGGTGAGAAACTTGTCAGCGGACAGGCTCATGCAGATAATGTTGCACCCTGCATAATGGGAGGTTTCACCCTTGTAAGAAGTTATAAGCCACTGGATGTAATAAGCATTCCATATCCTGCCGACCTTTACTGCTCGGTGGTTCACCCGGCATTACAGTTAAAAACCAGTGAAAGCAGGAGCCTTGTTAAAAGTTCTGTAGCCACCAGTACAGCAGTGCAGCAAACAGGAAATGCATCAGCTCTGATCGCAGGCCTTATACTTAACGATAAGAAATTGATTGCCCGCTCTGTAGTCGATCTTATTGCTGAACCGGCCCGAAAGCACCTTATCCCCTATTATGATGAAATTAAGGCAGCAGCCATTAGTAAAGGAGCCCTGGCCTTTAATATATCAGGATCGGGTCCGTCGGTATTTGCTTTCACCGACTCACAGGAAAAAGCAGAAAATATCTCAGAGCATATATCCGGAACCCTCCTGTTAAAAGGAATTAAAAGTATGCGCTATGCCTCAGCAATATCAGGTAAGGGAGTAAGAATTATCTGACGTTTTTAAACTCCCGGGCACTTAGGCCTTTTTTTGATAATCCTTACTGGTTTTTCTTCATTTTTTTCGACATTTGCAGGCTCCAAAACAAAATAATAATATGGTCCGCTTTTGTTCGATTCTGTTTTTTACATTTTTCCTGCATCAGGGTCTCTTCTCACAAAAACCTGACACCCTGGTTGTGAATCTTGATGAGGTTATTATCAGGGAAAACAGGATAAGGGTATCAAAGGCTGACAAAGCTGCTCCTCTTACTATTATCGGGGCAAGAGAAATAAGTGATTTCCCGGTAAGCGACCTGGCAGAACTCCTTCATTTTAATGCAGGTATTGATATCAGGACCCGGGGTGTTAAAGGTATTCAGAATGATTTATCGATAAGAGGTGCTTCCTTCGACCAGGTCCTGGTTCTCCTGAACGGTATTAAGATCAATGACCCCCAATCAGGTCATCATAATCTTAACCTCCCTCTTGATATTAATGCCATTGAAAGAATAGAAATCTACAGGGGCTCTTCTGCAAGGGTTTTCGGACAAAACGCTTTTGCAGGAGCTATAAATATCATCACCGGTGTTCCTGCTCAGAATGGAGCTTATCTGAAAACAGAAGCCGGAGAATATTCTACCATTGGTGCAGGCGCAGGTCTGACTTTTGGCAGCCTTGACTTCAGATCCTCTTTAAGTTTCAATCATAATAAATCTGATGGATACAGGTACAACACAGATTACAGGCTGAGCAATGTGTTCTACCAGTCTGATATTAACACCAATGCCGGCCGTTTCGGGGCAATAGCAGGCTTAAGTTTAAGGAAATTCGGTGCAAATGGTTTTTATGCCAGTCCTGACTATACCGACCAGTATGAAGAGGTGAATACAGGTCTTGCCTCTCTTTCTTTTAACCCTCACATGTACAAACTGCCCCTGGAGCTGAGTATGCGTACCTACCTGAGAACTAACAGGGATGACTATATTTTCATACGTCAGAACCCCGAATACTACAGGAATCTGCATAAATCCAGGGTAGCAGGCTTTGATCTAAACATGTTATATAAAAGCAGCATGGGCCTGACCGGGCTTGGCCTGGAAATCAGCACCACCTCAATATCAAGTAACAGGCTTGGAGAGCACCACCGCTCTGATTTAAGTATATTCCTGGATCACAGGTTTGAACTGGCAGGCAAAAAGATTATTATCAGCCCGGGAGTGCAATGGATATTAAGAAGCGACTTTGAAAGCAGGCTGCTGCCCGGAATCGACTTTGGACTTAAGCTGAACGAAAAATATATGCTGTACATTAATAGCGGCTATACCTACAGGGTGCCTACCTATACCGATCTCTACTACGAAGATCCCGTAAATGCAGGCAACCCGGATCTGCTGCCTGAATATGCACTGTCGAACGAAATAGGAATAAAAAGCAGGAGAATGGATATTATTTCCTTACAGGCAGGGATTTTTAACCGCATCGGCAGCAATATGATAGACAGGGTAAAGGAAAAGACAGAGGATAAATGGATGCCTGTAAACATTAATACAGTAGTATATAACGGCCTTGAGCTCAGCATGAACCTGAGCCCGGCAAACTTATTCAATAACAATATCCGGGCAATCAAAGATTTAAGTGCGAGCTATACATATATTAATTCTTATGTGATGGGTGAGCTCCCGGTTTTTTCACGTTGGGAATATGAAAACCTCAGGCACCAGTTTACTTCATCAGTCAGCTTCTCTTACACAAAAAGATTATCACAAACAATAAACTTCAGGTACTATAGCAGGGTAAATATGGATAACTATGCCCTTCTCGATACACGAATCAGATGGAATACAGGCATGCTAAATATATTTATTGATATCTCCAATATCTCCAATACTGAATACAGGGAAACTAACTTCGTTCCTATGCCGGGCCGGTTCCTGGCTGCAGGCATCAATTATAATTTCAAATTTAACACACTCCGTACTCTTTAGGCACTTTAGGCACTTTAGGCACTTTAGGCACTTTTTTGTATCTTTCTTCCATAACAAACCCAAATCAAAATGGAAAGAAGAGATTTTCTTGCCACCACAACCCTTGGCACCATCGGGCTCGGGTTGGGGTCGCTGAGCAATGCATGCGTTGCAGATAACAGTCCTCTTAACGATACCCCTAAAATTGTAGCCTCGGGAGGTGGTACAGGCGAAAAGGTAATAAAATACATGGCCTCCCTGACAGGAAAAGAAAAACCAAGATTCTGTTACCTTCCTACAGCTGCAGCCGATAGCCCCTATTCAATAATCAGGTGGTTTAAAATGTGTGCTGAGCTGGATATTGTTGCGATGGTGCAGGAAATGTTTATTAGCAGCTACAGTATGAGTCAGACCTTCGAAGAGATACTGCTTTCTATGGATGCAATAGTTGTTTCAGGGGGTAATACCTTAAATATGATGGCCATCTGGAAGGCCCAGGGGATAGACACTATTCTCAGGAAAGCCTGGCAAAAGGGCATTGTCCTGGGAGGAGGAAGTGCAGGCTCTCTCTGCTGGTTCGAAGAAGGTACAACCGACTCCCGGCCGAAAGTACTCACAAAAGTAGAATGCCTGGGCTTCCTGGAAGGCTCACACTCACCACATTATGACGGGGAAGCCGAAAGAAGACCGGCCTACCATAAGCTGATAGGCGACGGCACACTCAAACCCGGGTATGCAATCGATAATAATGCAGCTATTTACTTTGAAGGAACGGAAGTTAAGAAAGTTGTAGCGACCAACAATTCAGCCAGGGCATACTATGTTGAAAAAGTAAACGGCGAAGTAAGGGAGCAGGTAATGAAACCCGATATAATACTTTAGTCACTCCAGTCACTTTAGTCACTTTAGTCACTTTAGTCACTCCAGTCACTTTAGTCACTTTAGTCACTTTAGTCACTTTAGTCACTTTTTACTACCTTCAGTCAATAATTTCAGGCTTTGAGCTTACTACGGCGATATATTGGTCGGGGTACTTTTTCAAACAAGGTACTTACACTCTTTTCGGGATCGGCAGGGGCACAATTGCTGATTATTGCAATGGCCCCGGTGCTGAGCAGGCTCTTTACACCCGAGGAATTCGGAGTATATTACCTGTTTTTAGGAATAGGAGGAATTTTATCACTGATAGCAACGGGCGGATTTGAAAAATCATACGTACTGATAGAATCAGATAAAAAAGCAAGGAGAGTGCTTGCCTTTACACTTTTTCTCATATTCCTGTCAATGCTGGTCTTTTTTATCGCTGCCTGGCTTCTTGACGATGCCCTGGGCCGTATCTTCAACCATAAATATAAAGAAACAATTATAGTCCTTATCCCGGTATATACTACCCTTGTATCAATACTGAGGGTTCTTCAGCACTGGGAAATAAGAGAGAACAGATTCAGCCTTCATTCAGGATCCAATGTCAGCAGGGCTGTACTTATGAGCGCAGGACAGCTTGGAACAGGTTTAAGCGGGCATACAGGTACAGGTCTTATTTCCGGGGCAATACTGGGTCAGATTAGTGGTATTATTTACCTCCTGGCCAAAAAATCAGCGGGCACAATAAGGAAATCATTTGATAAACTATCTCTTCTTTACGCGGCTGCAAAAGAATATAAGGCCTTTCCACGATTTTACATGCCTTCGGGACTTATAAACGAGGCCAGTATTCAGCTTCCCATCTTTGCCCTGAAGTTTTTCTTCAGCACAGGCCTGGCAGGCATCTACTCTCTTCCTCACAAAGTCCTTAGCCAGCCTTCAAGGCTGCTTGGATATGCAGTAGGCGAAGTTTATTACCGCACGGCATCTACCGAGCTGCAAGCTGGCAGGGATATCTCGCAGCTTACCCTGAAGGTTTTCAGAACTCTTCTGCTAATAGGTATTCTGCCCTTTGGCATATTAACTGCCTGGGGTGAGCAGGTGTTCTCTTTTGCTTTCGGGCCTGAATGGACAGAAAGCGGTGAAATAGCATCTTACCTTTCGCCATGGCTTCTGGCAGTATTTGCAGGATCTCCTGTAAGCTATGTCTTCAACCTAAAAAACAGGCTTGACCTTTCGTTCAGGCTTAACCTTTTTGTGTTTGCAGGCAGAGCTCTTAGCCTTATGGCAGGTTTTCTTATATATGGAACCCTTGCACCTACTATAATGTTTTTCTCAGCATTCAGTCTTTTGTCATGGATAATAATAATAATTATATCACTTAAGCTGGCCGGCGTAAAATCAAGGCAACTGGCTTTCAGTATTCTTATTATACTGGGATTGGCTATATCACTTGTACTTACTAAAGTATTCCTGGGTTGAAAGAGCTTTTAACAAAATATAAGTGGCACCGGGGCAAAGAATTATCATGCTGTGGTTATATACTGGATGGCAAAAAGCATCTCACAGGTAAGGAGCTGGAGGATTATTTTACTGACAGGGCAAGGAAAAACGGACTGGTAAGTGCTTTGCAAATAACTGAGGGACGCTTTTCTTTATGCGGGAAGATTGATAATACCTGTGTGGCAGCCTGCGACAGCTTAAGGACCTATCCCCTCTTTTATCATTTGTCAGGCAATACTGTTCTTATTAGTGATAGTGCTTATTCATTATTGGCTGAACTGGAAAACCCAGCCCTTGATAAAAATGCTGTTAACGAGCTTTTACAGTGCGGTTTCGTACTTAATAATAAAACACTTGTAAAAGAAATAAAGCAAATCCGGGCAGGAGAATATCTAAGCTTTGAGCCCGGATTAAAATCATATGAATATCACAACTTTGCCGGATATTCCCGGGATTATTCCAGCCCTGCTGAATCAAAAAGTAAACTGTCAGGCATACTTGAAGAAGTATTCGCTGCTAATCTTTCAGCCTTAAAAAATAAAACCGTGGTACTTCCCCTCTCGGGAGGTTACGATTCGAGGCTGATAGCTGTAATGCTTAAAAAATATTACAGTGGCCGGGTAATAACTTTTACCTATGGGAGCAAAAGCAACCCCGAATTTAATATTGCAGAAAAGGTTGCCGAAAGACTCAGGTTTGAATGGATACCGGTAGTATATGACGATAAGCTTACTGCAGGCTATCTGAGTGACAATAGCTTCGAATCCTATTATAAGTACTCCTCTGAGCTAAGCAGCATTTTCTTCTTCCAGGATTACTTTGCTGTTAAATACCTGAAAGACAACAAGCTGATTCCGGATGATTCGGTATTTATACCCGGACATACCGGGGATGTACTCAGCGGAGGTCATCTTTTACCTGGCCAGAACAGAACATTGTCAGCAAATAAAATTTCGTCCTTTCTTTCAGAGACATATTTTAAGTATATAAAACCCGGAAAGATAGCATTAAGTGAAACCAGGAATGAGATCAGGAAAGGCCTCAGAGGAGGTAGTATTCCGGCATACCGTGAATTAGAGAACTGGGAATATAAAGAACGCCAGGCTAAAATGATTATAAACTCGGCCAGCGTGTTTTCCTTTTTTGGATACTCCTGGATTATTCCTCTATGGGATAAGAGGCTGGCAGATTTTTTCGGAAGACTGGGCTTCGAAGATAAACTTTACAGCAGGCTTTACAGGCAGGTACTGAAAGAAGACTTTTTCAGTAAATACGATCTCAACTTTGATAAGGAACTAAAGCCATCGGCAAGCCGTTACCGTATGCAGCTTATCAAGGATTCAATAAAGAAATGCCTTCCATCCCTGCTGGTGAATATATTTATCTCCACTAATGACCCCTACTCTTACAGGCAAATAACAGCAATGCTAATGCAGGAAACGAGGTCTGAATACAGAATTCCCCTGCGCCAGGATAATTATTACAATGCCCGCATTGCACAGTACCTGGCAGGTAAAACAGAGGATCTTATTTACAGTTCCTGACTATTTTCCTATTTCGTAATTTTCAGGTGGTAGAGCTCCAAGAAGGTGCTTTACAAAATAATCCCATCTTCTTCGCATCATATAAGGTTCATTGCCAAATCCATGTCCCCGGTTTGGGAAAAGAATAAGATCAAAGTCCTTATTGGCAGCGATTAATTCATTAACAACAAGGAGCGTATTATAGGGAGGTACATTTGAATCCATGGTCCCGTGTGCCAGCAGCAGTTTACCCTTTAGATTCCCGGCCAGCAACTGGTTGGCCTGGTTATAATAATTATCTGTCCCATCCGCATTTCTTTCCAGAAGACCCTGCCATTTTTCGCCCCAGTCATCCTCGTAATTACGATTATCGTGATTACCTGCTCCGCTAACGGCAACATCAAAAAAATCGGGGTACCTCAGAATGGCATCCGTTGATGCAAACCCGCCGCCTGAATGACCATATATACCTACCCTGTCAATATCAATCCAGCTGTATCGCCCGGCCAGTTCTTTCATCCCTGCAATCTGATCCGGCAAACCGTTATCACCCATATTTCCATAATAGGCTTCGTGAAAGGACTTTGACCTCATCGGGGTTCCCATCGCATCAATTGCAACAACAATAAAACCAAGTTCGGCGATTGCCTGCCGGTCACTTCTTGAAGCTGCAAAACTCCTTGATCCTACACTTCCTGACTGCGGCCCCGGGTAGATATAATTTATTATCGGGTATTTCTTATCCGGATCAAAATTCGACGGCTTATGCATCAGCCCGTAAATATCAGTCTTTCCATCCCTGGCCTTCACACTGAAAGGTACAGGTGCCACCCAGCCCGATTTTACCAGCCTGGATATATCAGATCTTTCAAATTCAAAGGCCTCAGAACCATCAAGGTAGCGCACCATGCTAAGCGGAGGTGTTACCGGAGTTGAAAAATAGTCAACAAACGAAGAACCATCGTCCGACAGGTAGACTTCATGATTTGCACTATCAGGGGTGTGAAGTTTAAGATCACTGCCATCCATATTTATCGAATACAGGTACTGGAAGTAGGGGTCGCCAGCTTCCTTTCCGCAGGCAGTAAAATAGAGTCTCCTGTTTTTTTGGTCAACGCGCTTCAGATCAAGCACCTTCCAGTCGCCTGACGTAATCTGGTTTTTCACTTCACCTGTTGCCAGGTCATATAAATAAAGGTGACCCCAGTTGTCTCTTTGCGAATACCATATCACCTCATCACTCTCTTCAAGAAATCTCCAGTTCCTGGCATTGTAGCCCGATTCGAAGAATGTTTCTTCCCTTTCTTCAAACACATCTCTTACCTTTCCTGACACAGGGTCAGCAAGCCTGAAGATTTCATGCCTGTGATCCCTTGATGTTGATACAAAGGAGAGCTTCTCACTATTTGCACTCCATTCCACATCAAGGAAAACTCCGCCTCTTCCTGCAATATGATCGGTGGTAGTTGACCTGTGCTGATCAGCTTCCATATCCAGGAATGTAAGTTCGCCACTTTCAACATCAATAAGCACTCTCTCTATCCTGAAAGCCAGGGAATCACCGGGCAGGGGATACTTCCATTTCTCAAGTTCAGGATGTCCCACCCTGGTGGTGGCAAGATACATCTCCCCTACATAACGACCATCATGCCTGAAACTTGCAATCTTTTTTGAGTCGGGCGACCACAGGAGTACCGGGGACTTACTTTTTGTCCAGCCGGCATTATTGGTAGCATATCCATAATCCTCAAGGCCATCGCTGGTTAGCCGGGTATCCTTTCCGCTTTCCATATCCCGCACCCAGAGGTTAAAATCTTTTATATATGCAGCTTTCGAGCCATCAGGAGACAGTACTGAGTAAGCCGGAGTATCGGGCTGACTCATTAATTCTATCTTATTACTCAAAGGATCATACAGGTAATCTTCACCAAAAGCCCGCAGTAGCAGTTTCCCGTTTTCAGAATACTCAATCGACGACACTGGAAGATTGTCTTCTTCTGTTTCAATATCAGATACTTCTGCAAATGCTTTTGCAAGTTTTTTATGATCAAAAGCAGGTTTTACTGTCCGGGCATCTGTGTCAACAATCATAAAACGCCTGCTGCCTTCTCTCAGGCTACTGTACCAGAAAGTATTATTATCAAGCCAGGCAGGTCTTATATTTGCACCGTCGACAAGCCCGGAAGTATTCTGCGCAAGCATGCTTTCTGCCCTGGAATAATCTTCACTTGTAACTATTACTGAATCAGAACCATTCCCTGAAAAATCGCAGGATTGGAACACTAATATTAATACTGAAAGAAGGGTAATAAACAGGTACTTAATCTTCATGGCTAATCAGTTAAGGTTTTAGCCAGAAAGTTAAAAATAAATTTGCAGATGCACAGCTATTGTTCCCTCAAAGCTTCAGCTGGATTTGTTCTTGCTGCTTTCAAAGCCTGGTAACTTATGGTAAGCGCTGTTGGCACCAGTGTCAGAATTATTGTATAAAGGAATACAAGCGGGCTTATATTGATTCTGTACACATAATCCTGTAACCAGTCTGACATTAAGTATATTACTACGGGCGTTGCTATAACAAAGGCTATAAGCATTAACAGCATAAATTCAAATGAAATCATGCCCAGTACTTTTGTCTCGCTGGCACCAAATACCTTACGCACTCCTATTTCACCTGTACGTTTCTCCACGGTATATGAGGCAAGTCCAAAAAGCCCCAGGCAGGCTATTACTATTGTCAGAAGTGTAAAGAGAAGAAAGATTGTGCTCCTGTTCCTGTCATTTCCAAACTGTTCGCTGAAATTTTCTGAGAGGTAAGTATAATCAAACTCCCTGCCGGGGAACACCTCTTCCCAGCCCTGGCCAATGGCTTCAATTGCCCTTTCTTCATTTATTCCCAGTTTAACATACATTATCGCATTGTCGAGTCTGAACAGCAACATCAACGATTCTACTTCATTGTACATGCCGGTTTGATGATAGTCTCTGATAAGTCCTATTACCGAACCCATTATCTGGGTTCCGTCGCCAAGCTGAACTTTCTTACCAAGAGGTTCATCCCAGTTAAACCTGTCAGCCAGTGTCTGGTTTACAAGTACACCGGTTATTGTATCACCAATATAATCAATTGAGAAGTCACGGCCTTCCAGTACCTCTATTCCAAGTGTTTCAGTGAAATCATCATCAACCACCGCAAAGTTCACTCCTCTTTGCTGCATTCCCTCATCTGTCTCAACATTAAAGATCACTTTCGGACTTCCCTCCCCAAGCTGGTTGCTGGTAAGTGTTACATTCTCTATTAAGGGACTGTTCAGAAGACGCTCCTTAAGCAGTTTCATCTTTGTTATCGGCTCATTATCCGGTAACTGCATCATAACTACACGATCCATATTCCAGCCCTGGTCTTTGTTCTGCAGGTAGGAAAGCTGGCTGAATACAATAAGAGTGCAGGCAATCATAGCACCTGATATTGTAAATTGTACCACCGTAAGTATTTTCCTGAACAGACCCTTCGAGCTACCGGATTGAGTTGAGCCCTTCATTACTTCAACCGGGTTAAACCTGGAAAGGTACAGCGCCGGGTAAAGGCCGCCAATAATTCCAACCACCAGCATTATTCCGAGCAGGCTGAGGAAAAAAACAGGACCGGTAAGCAATGAAAGGCTGAAAGACTTGCCGGAAAGCATATTCAGTTTTGGAAGAAATATTATAATCAAAATTACTCCAAGCACAAGCGATATAACTGTAAGAAAACTTGATTCTGCCAGGAACTGTGCAATAAGAGGGCCCCTGTTTGAACCCACTACCTTCCTGAGACTGATTTCCTTTGATCGTTTTGCCGATCTTGCAGTTGCCAGGTTGATGTAATTAAGGGTTGCAATAAGCAACAAGAGAACAGCTACGATGCCGAATATAATAACATACTGTATACTACCAGTGGGTTGGGGCTCCTGGGCTGAATCAGACTTCAGGTGAATATCTTTTAGTGCCATTAACTGGTAGCTGATCTTAATTCCAATCGGCTCAAAAATCGGAGCCATGTATTTGGGATACATCTCCTGTAGTTTTTCTTCAAAACCGGCAGCAGATGTACCTTCATTAAGAAGCAGATAGGTAAATACACCAAAATTTCCCCACGACCCGAACTGTGCAGGTAAGGTGTTCCTGGATACAAGGCCATCGAAAATAACATGCGAGTTCCTGGGTACATCTTCCATAACGGCTGTAACCTGGAACAAATCATCTCCATTCTGCAACGATTTACCAACCGGGCTTTCTTCTCCAAAATATTTTTGCGCCAGGCTTTCTGTAAGAACTACGGTGTTTGGCCTGTCGAGTGCACCCTCAAAACTGCCATCAATCAGCTTATAGGAGAATATATCGAAGAAAGTAGAATCGGCATAGTACATATTCTGTTCATTATATTCTATATCCCCATACTTATATAGCACCCTTCCAACATTGAAAAGTCGGGTAACACTTTCAACCTCGGGATAATCCAGTTTAACCTGGGGTGCAAAGGGTGCCTGTGCAATTATCCAGGTAAATTCGTCATCAGGCTCCTGGATATAACTCTGCACCCTGTATATCCTGTCGCCCTTTTCATGGTAACGGTCGAAGGAGATTTCGTCGAGTACATACATAATCAGGAATAAACTGGCCGTAATTCCAAGTGTCATTCCAAGTATGTTAAGAATAGTGTATCCGAACTTATTTACTATGTTCCGGAAAGCAGTTTTGAGCAGGTTCTTTATCATGATTCTTGGTTCTTGGTTCTTGGTTCCTGGTTTCTGGTTCCTGGTTTCTGGTTCCTGGTTTTGTCAGGGAATTATTTCATTAGAACAACTACATATAAACAAATAAAGTTAGGCTCTTCAGGCTTAACTTATTGTTAACGCAATGTTATTATAACAACCGGAATGAATTAAAATTGTTACAGGAATAATGTGTTTCAATACATTGTATTGATGAGCTGTCCTATTTCGTCTCTTTTCTTAAGTGGAAAACTATAGGTCTTACCGTCGCGGGTTACCAGATTGAGGCCTTTCCTGGAAAACATTCCCCCGAAATAAATTACTTCTTCGATTGAGTCGGGCAGGATTTCCAGGTTATGATTTTCATATACATTATCAATAACCTTAAAATATATTCTCTGGTTTGTAACAATAAGTTTGCCTGCAATTTTATTGTCATCGACCGTCTTAACGGTATCTCCGGCTTTTATAACTACCTCGTTGGCATATAAATTTACTGTCATGGCTGTAAAAATTTGTCCTGGTGTATACTGATCTTTTCTCAATAGACGATCAAACTTCACTTATGTTGCACGAAAAGAGCAGATTTCTGAGACTGAGAAAGCGTTCAGGCGGTATAATGTTTTCGCTTAAAAACTCAGGTATCCCAGTTCTTTAAGGAGTTCGGTAAACTCAAGGGCAGTGGCCGGATCAATCTGCCTTCCTCCATATATTTCAGCATGCTTTATCACCTCAGAAAGTGAAAGTCTTCCATTTACATAATTCAGTAATATGCCTGCATCTCTCGAAGAAGCAAAGTTACTGATCCCGCTGCCGGGATTTTCTGATATGTATATTGCCAGTGGCTCATAGCTCCTGGTATTAAATACCCTGAACCTGACTTCGTCTGATATTTTTGGGACTATTGACCTTAATTTTCTGTCAACCACTTCCTTTTTAGCAGGTTTAAGAGAAATTCCAAGCTCACTGGCCCTGCTTTCGGCCTGCCCTTTTATATGCGCCATCATACTATTACGATAGTTCTCCCATTCTTTAACTGAGAGCTTGACCATAGCAAGGGATGCTGGCGAAGCTGAATAAATATCCTTTATAGAATTAAGAGCCGCTATTTCTCTTCCGGCAGAAATACTGATGATATCCCCTGCCCTTTCAGCATTTGAAGCCAGTTGTTCGCTTTCAGAGTTTCTTACAATTTCGCTGGCTACAGTAAGAGCCCTCTCTGCAAAACGTGCATAGCCAAAATCATTTACCACATCAATAAGTCCGGGCAGCACCTCGTCGGTGCAGTTAGCTCCTGCATAAGCTGTTGCTGCCCCGATAAACGCTATGCGTTTCATCTGGGTTGGGTCTCCTTTATCGGGAGTATCAGTATCAGCATGGTACCAGTAGTCGGGCCAGGTAAAAAATTCGATCCCGGGAACTCCAACGGCAGGATTATTGAAACAAAGATGGTCACTTCCACCGGTGGCTTCATGAATAAAATACCTGAATGCGTCGATCGACCCGTTCTTTTCTGTCATCGGTTTTGGAAAATACTGGCCTCCTCTTCTGCCCCTGGGTGAATCTCCCAGGTAAACGATATCATTGGTTCTCCATACGTAATTAAGCACGGAGGCGGCAAGTCCGTCGTAAAAGCTTGCCAGCTGAGGAGGGGTTTCAGACATGGTAAGAAGCGAATTATTCTTCCGCAGTCCTTCGGTTACCATATCCATATTGATATTAATACAGCTTTTTGATATTATTTCAGGATGCTCTGAAATAAACTGGTAGGTTCCGGATATCTCGTTTGGCCAGAGAAAATATATATTTCTCCGGGGCTGTTCAATCGTACCCTCAGCTATAAGTTTGCTTAGCGACCTCAATATCTCGAGCTGAACAACACAACCACCTGCATTATCATTAGCTCCCCGCTTGGTATATCCCTCAAATAGGTGGGCTGTAAAAATTACGCCCGGCTTTTCAGGCTCTTTCCCCGGTATAAGGGCAAAGACCGATTCAAACTTATCCTGCTTTTTTTCTATTACGGTTTTGCACTTCAGGGTAATACTCTCACCATATTCCAGGTCTTCAAGAAGTTCGGACCATTGTTTCCATGAGACGGTGAACCCAGCTTTAAGGTTCTTCCCTTCACTGTACGATCCTGAACTGTATACAACCATATTGGGATCAAAATACCTGTCGCGCGAGCTGAAACTAATTACTGCTCTAATACCTATTTCGTCGAGCAGGGCTCCCAGTTCACCACGGGCATGGCTCCACATAAGAGCTACCTTATCCTTATATTTATCCCTGTTTTCGGCTTTAAGCAGAGCTGCAGCTTCCTCCTCGTTCATTGGAGGTATATATACCAGCTCTCCTTCAAAGTCGACACTCTGTGAGCCTCTGGCCACCAGTGCAGCATCGGCATCAAGTCTGGCAAGCAGGCGTTTCTCCGGTTTGCTTAGCCAGAGTTCTGCCTCACTGGCATAATCAAAGGTGCGGTCGCTCTCCGATCTTAGCAGTTCTACATTTTCAATCCCGTAGGACATGGCTAGCTCCATCATCCTGCGGCTTTCGTAAAAGGTATCCTCAAACTCATCTTCCGGTCTCAGCCACGGGGCACCTGCAACTGACACCAGGTTATTATAAATTACCTGGCCCGATATTTCATTTGCCAGGAGATCCAGCACCTCCCGGGATAAGGGTGTTCTGAGCGGGTTTGTCTGGCTGCTAAGCTCATCAGGAATAAGAGCCAGAAACAGCAGAACGAAGGATAAGTAAAAAAGTCTTTTCATGATCAGTTTATTTTTCCGGCAGCCGGCCGCTTAAATTAATAAGCAGCAATTTAGTTATAAGATATGTACCCTACAATATGTTATATAATCCCTTTTTAAACATGGGGTGTATCAAAAGCCACACTTTAGTTGTCCTGACTGATCACGATGATTCCTATAATGCTGTATGTTATTCATCATCGCTAATCATGGTACTGGTAAAAAGTTAGAATACCGGGACTTAGTGGCCAAAATGCAGTCTTGGTGTTTAAGATTTGTAACACAGACACCAGGGAGATGAATCTATAAAAGGTGCAGGCAATACAATTATTTATATAATTTATCAGAAATCAGGATCGCATTTTGATTATTATTGTAAAATGCAAAAGTCAGAATTCAGGGTTTACCCCTATCGGTGGATAATGCTCCTTGTATTTATGCTTGTAGTAGCAGTTAACCAACTTCTTTGGATCACCTTTGCTCCGGTTACTAATGAGGCAACATTACATTACGGAGTATCAGATATTAAGATAGGTATGCTTTCTATGTGCTTTATGATAGTATACCTGCTTGTTTCAGTTCCTGCCTCGTGGCTTATTGACACCTACGGAATTAAGATCGGGGTGGGAACGGGCGTAGTGCTTACAGGTATATTTGGATTAGTCAGGGGATTGGTCCCGGCTGAATATAATCTGGTACTCCTTTCCCAGATAGGCATTGCAACAGGTCAGCCATTTATCCTGAATTCGATTACAAAAGTGGCAGGAAGGTGGTTCCCGGTCAGAGAAAGAGCCACTGCAGCAGGCATGGGGACCCTTGCCATGTATATCGGTATTATGTCAGGCATGATTCTTACACCCTATCTGGTTAATAAAACAGGTATAGACAGGGCACTCTTAATATATGGAATTGTTGCAACAGGAGCTGCATTAATATTCCTGTTGCTTGCAAGAGAAAGACCAGCCACTGCCCCCTGCAGACCCGACCAGGAAGAAAGAGCTCTGGCTGTTGAAGGACTTAAGCTAATCCTGCAGAATAAAGGCTTCCTCTTATTAATGTTCATCTTCTTTATAGGACTGGGGGTGTTCAATGCAGTTACAACCTGGATTGAAAACATACTGAGCCCAAAAGGTTTTACTTCTATCCAGGCCGGCACTTCTGGCGGACTTATGATAATTGGTGGTATAGTTGGAGCGATAGTAATTCCTTTACTTTCTGATCGTTTTCGAAACAGGACCATTTTCATTATGCTTGCCCTGGCAGGTTCTACCCTGGGCCTTGCAGGCATAACATTTGCCACCACATATTCAACGCTTTTAATATCTGCTGCAATATTTGGTTTCTTTCTTCTCAGCTCCGGACCGATTGGATTCCAGTATGGGGCCGA
This sequence comes from Marinilabiliaceae bacterium, assembly GCA_036350795.1. Classification (GTDB taxonomy): domain Bacteria; phylum Bacteroidota; class Bacteroidia; order Bacteroidales; family VadinHA17; genus JAUVKT01. The sequence goes on along the minus strand of JAZBNV010000078.1, from coordinate 4,718 downwards.
AATTACATACCCTGTATCTGAAGGAACCTCAAATGGATTTTTACTCCTTATGGGACAGGTTTCCGGTATTGCATTTATTTTTGGAATGGATGCATTTAAAGCACCCTCAACAGGGTCGATGACACTGCCTCTGGTAGTACTGATAGTATTGATGGGCATATGCTTTGCTTTGACAACCAGACTGAAAGAATCAGATATGCTTAGTAAGGATGGCAGGACTTAACAAAAATGAACAAATAAAAATAATTATCCTATGCATAAGCCTCTTCCGGTAGTTTTAATAACAGCTTTCCTTTTCTGCTTTTCATTTTCTTCAGCCCAGGACATACGAAGTCTGGCAGGTAAATGGCAGGTAAACCTTGAAGCTGATTCTGCAAGCACAGATAACAACAAGACTCTGTACAATAATCAAGGCATTATCAGCCTGCCTGGATCCCTTGCCGAAAATGCATATGGCTATAAAACCACGGGTTCGGATTTTGGAGTTCTTACCCCGGAATATAAGTATACAGGTAAAGCAAGCTATAGCAGAGACCTGAAAATACCAGAGGAATGGGCAGAAAAAGAGCTTGAGATTTTTCTCGAAAGGGTACTCTGGGAATCGCGTGTTTTCATAGATGACATGGAATTAAGCCGGCAGGACGCACTGGGTACGCCACATATCCATAAGCTCGGCAAGCTAAAACCGGGCACTCATAAATTAGTTATCGTAGTGGATAACAATATGATCCATAATATTGGAGATAAGGGGCATGCCTACGGGGAGTATACCCAGAGCATCTGGAACGGTATTACGGGCAGAATGGAAATTCAGGCTTACGATCCTGTTAGGTTTACTTCTGTAAAGACATTCCCTGACCTGGCAGAGGAAGAACTTAAGCTTAAAGTAAAGGTAAACAGTAATACTGATACAAAGGGCCGAATCCATATTGAAGTCGTAACACTGAGCGGCTTGAGGATCCTGTCAGAGAATATAAAAATAAAATTAACAGCCGGTTACAACGATATTAGTTTTGCGGTCCCGGTAAACGGAAAACTAATAAAATGGAGCGAATTTACTCCGGAAACATATATTCTTAAAGCAAGCCTCAGGGTTGGAAACTTATCAGACACATTCGAGACAGAATTTGGATATTATGAAGTAAGTCATAACGGGACAAAAATACTTATAAACGGGCATCCCGTATTTCTGAGGGGCAACCTTGACTGTGTTCATTTTCCCTTAACCGGCTATCCTTCATGTAAACTGGAAGACTGGCTGCAGATTTTTGATATCTACAGGGATTATGGACTGAATCATGTGAGGTTTCATTCATGGTGCCCGCCTGAGGCTGCCTTCAGGGCCGCAAACAGGAAGGGTATTTATATCCAGGCCGAAGCATCAATATGGATCGACTGGTGGATGAGTGTGGATAATACAGAAAGAGGAAGACCGGAAATGAATACAAAGGGATTTCCCAAGGGACTGGGCAAGGACCCTGAACGGGATGCTTTTGTAGTAGAAGAGATGAACCGGGTGATTGATACCTATGGAAACCATCCTTCATTTATCATGTTCTGTATTGGAAATGAGCTTGGAAACTCAGACTTTGATATTATGAAAGAATGGGTTAAAGACTTAAAAGACCGTGACCCAGGAAGGCTTTATTCGGTATCGACCGCCAGGACAATTACGGAGGTAGATGATTATATTTCCACTCATTATATACAGGGCCTGGGAAGTACCAGGGGACTCAATGGTGCCGGAACAGACTGGGACTTCGAGAAAGTATATTCTAAAATGGATATCCCTGTTATTGCTCATGAAATTGGTCAGTGGCCTGTATACCCTCAATGGTCGGAGATAGAAAAATACACCGGTGTACTGAAAGCCCGTAACCTGGAAGAATTCAGGGAGGTGGCAAAAAAGAACGGGATCGCGGCACAGGATCATGATTTTGCTCTGGCCTCGGGTGCACTTAACCAGCTGATGTATAAATATGAAACAGAGTCCTTCTTCAGGACAGCCAGTTGCGCCGGGGTACAGTTACTGAGCATGCAGGATTATCAGGGACAGGGTGAAGCCCTTATCGGGTGGCTGGATGCACACTGGGAAAGCAAGGGAATATCTGTCCCGGGAAAATTCAGGGAACATTATAATACCACGGTACCCCTGCTCAGGATAAAAAAGTTTGTATGGAGCAATAATGAGGATTTCAGGGCAGGTGTCCAGGTATCGCACCACGGTCCTGCACCGATTGAGGCAGAATGTAAATGGACAGTTGTTAACGAGATTGGCGAGCTTAAGCACAGCGGGTCGTTCGGAAGAAAGAGGTTTATGCCGGGTGAATTAAAAGATCTTGGTGAGATTGGGATAAGACTGGGTTTTATTGACACAGCACAGCGACTTAAAATAAGTGTTGAATTACAGGATACAGAATTCAGGAACGATTGGAATATATGGGTATATCCTGAAAAGCTTCCTGCCATTGATACCAGGAATGTGCTTATCAGGGATAAGTTTGACAGTGAGACCCTGGAAGCTTTACAAAAAGGAGCCAGAGTGCTTCTTCTTGCTCATAATCTTGGAACAGATAAAAGCTCGGTGAAGGCACATTTCTATCCTCTTTACTGGTCGCTTACCTTCTTTCCCGGGCAGGGAAAAACCTGTATCGGTCTTCTGGCAGATAATAAAAACCCTGCCTATAACAATTTCCCGACATCCTTTCACAGCGACTGGCAATGGGAAAGCATAAGCTCTGATGCCAGGGCATTTATTCTTAACCAGACTCCGGATGAATTTAAACCAATTGCCCAGCCAATTGACGATTTCCACAGGAATAATAAACTGGGTTCAATCTTTGAATTTGCAGTCGGTAACGGGAAGCTCCTGGTATGCGGGTATAATATTGAATCAGACCTGCCTGTGGCAAAGCAGCTGAGATACAGTTTGCTGCAGTACATGAATTCCCGGGATTTTAACCCGGCAGTACAGGCAGATAGTAGCTGGTTGAAGGATATTTTTACTTTTATACCTGACGCCCGGCCAGCAGATATTCCTGAAGAATACAACAGGGGCATACTGATTGTTGATGCTGCTGCAAAGCTTGTCGAAGACGAGAGCTCTGTAAGATGGAACAAAGATCTGGACAGTATAATAATATCGAAGGATTGTACTTACAGCCTTATTGCCGATGGAGCATGGAAAGATAAAGAAGGACATTCCTGGCATGGAAAATCAATGCAGCTCAGCATAGAATGTCCTGAAGGAATGCTGGGAACTCTTTATGTAAAATTCCACGACTGGAATAATAACGGGCGTAGCGGGATTCTTGAGTTCGAGGGTAGAAAGCAAAAACTTGGCAGGCACGACGGAGAAGGTGCATGGATTAAGTTCCATATTATGCGCGAAGACAGTAACGACGGTAGGCTGATCCTTAAAGCACATGCAGATACAGGTCCTAACCTGATGATAACGAACCTGGTGCTTATAAAGGAATAATATATACAACTCTTCACCGGAAAGCATAAGTAAACAGGACAGAATTATTTGGAATATAAGTATTGTTTTGCAGGCCCGAGACTATGATGCTTATCATTTGATAAGCGAAAGTCAAAGAATAGATTTGCTTAACAACTTCAAATATAAGCTTTTATATGCTATTGTAAAAGTTAGATGATTTTACTTTCAACTCCTTGCATATGATATCCTGACTTGACAAAAAAAAATTATAACTTCCAGAAAAAATAAGTTTAAAATGGACAATCTAACTGTCTTCCTGCACGATACACTTGGCATATCACCGGAGTCACAGGCCAACTACAGTGCCGGATTCGAATTTATATGGAATGAGATCGGGGTCCTATAACCTTTGAGAGCGACTGGCAAAAAGCCAGGAAGCTTTTGGAGAATATTATTACAAACCATGCTGAATCATTAAGCTTATCAGCAGAGAAAAAGATCAGGGAGGCAAGTAAAAAATATATGATATTTTACCAGTACCTTACTCCTATAGTATATACAAAGGTAATGGATAGCGGGGTAAAGCTCACCCTGAGGTATATCTGCGATCCCCGCAAGCGCAGGACATCCGAGAATGATATTTGGGAGGAAATCCTGGTGAAGTTTGAGGAGCATCCGGATATTGAGTTTGCATATCCAACCACAAGGTTTTACAAGAATAAAGAAGGTAAAACCCTTACTGGAGAAAACCACCCTTCGAAACCGGCAAAATGCCGGCAATGTAAAAAACTGGAATTACGAGTGTTGCTTCGCAAACTCGTGATTCCGGGTGCTTTTATTGAGAGGGCCGAGCGTTAAGAATTGATCCTGTGGATCAATTTAGCGAGGGGACAGACTGCCGCGGTGGCTCACACTCCGGAGCCGGCAGTACCCATAATGACAATAACTGGAATTAGGGGGTGGATCAAAAAAATAATACGGCTGTATTATTTTTTAAAAGTCATGACACAAATCTAATTAGATTATTTGCCAGAATGGGATTGGTGAAAGTAATCGGGTATACGCTCGATCAAGACTTTTGATCCACCCCCTGATTCCTGGTGCTTTTATGGAGAAAACCACCCTTCGAAAAAGATGAAATGTTTGAAAGCACTGGAATTACCTCCCTGCGGTCGGTGATTCCTGATGCTTTTATGGAGAAAACCACCCTTCGAAAAACATGAAATGTTTGAAAGCACTGGAATTACCTCCCTGCGGTCGGTGATTCCTGATGCTT
>JAZBNV010000077.1:0-18698 GCA_036350795.1 Marinilabiliaceae bacterium | reverse complement strand
AAGCTTGACCTGCAACCGGTAGCTCCAATGCTGTTTATTCCCTTTGTGGAGAATTCCATTAAGCATTGTAACAGGAAGTCTGAATCGCCCGGAATAATAATCAGGATATTCTTATCAGGCAATCATATATGTTTATCCTGTGTGAATTTTATCAGAAATGATAAACATTATGGACCTTCGACTGGACTGGGTCTTACTAATATCAGGAAGAGACTTGATTTACTGTATTCTGGAAATTATAAACTTGATATTGGAGAGGTGAATGGCAAATATATCGTTGATTTGAAAATTCCTTTTATATGATACTGAAGGCTATTGCAATAGACGATGAGGTACTTGCACTGCACAAGATTGAACGCTTCTGCAGACAGGTCGATTATATAGATCTTATTGGAAAGTTTGATAACCCTGTGGATGCTGAATCCTTTTTCAGATACAACAAGGTTGATCTGCTGTTCCTGGATGTACAGATGAACGAATATTCCGGACTGGAATTACTGAACAGGCTGGAATCAAAGCCACATGTAATACTTACAACAGCATTCGGGCATTATTCTCTGAAAGCCTTTGATCTTGAGATTGACGATTATTTACTTAAGCCAATAAGATTCGACAGGTTTAAGAAAGCTACAGACAAGGTCTATAAAATATTCAAACTGGAAGTATCAGCTTTAAACAATACTGGTGCAACAGATGATGATTCAGCATATATTTATGTCACTTCCGGGCGTAAACTTGAACGAATCGCTCTTAATGATATTCAGTATATCGAAGGGATGAGGGATTATCTCAGGATAATTACCTACAAAAAGAAACACATGGTGCTTACCGTATTCAGTAAGATGCTTGATCTCCTGCCTGAAAAGGAATTTTGCAGGGTTCACAGGTCATATATTGTATCGCTTCACAAGGTTGAGGAAGTTAAGAATAACTCTCTCGTGGTGTATGGTAATAGTATACCCCTAAGCAAGACATACAGGAAATCGTTCAATGAAAAGTTCGGAATTTTCAGAGAAAGGAAGGTTAACAGTAAGTTAATGCAATAATACTATTTTACAGATTGTATATTGCTTGCTATTTTTATATTTTAAACCAATCAGAAGTGCTCAACCTTAAACTCACCATCAGGAATATTTTTCGCAATAAGATTTACCTGGTACTCAATATTATAGGTCTGTCAATTGCTTTCGCAATTTCTGTATTTATCCTTTCTTACGTGATAAGGGAGACCTCATTTAACCGGAGTATTGAAAATTACAGGAGAATTGCCAGGCTCGTCACAATTAAGAAGCAGTTTGGCTGGACTGAACCCAGTGTTTCGTATCCTTTGCATCTCAAGCTTCTTAATGATATACCGGGTATTGAGGCTGCAGCTATCCTGAGGTCTGTACGATCGCTGAATATTGCTAAAGGGGAGGAAAGTATCAGGATAAGAAATGGGTTTTACAGCACCAGGGATATTCTCAGGATCTTTACCCCTGAATTTATCTTCGCTGATACCTCCAGGTTTTGCAGTGATCCCGGGTCTGTATTTATATCAGAGAGTTTTGCATTGAAATATTTCGGAGAGATTCCGGGGCCCGGTGAAGTAATTGAGGCTGTAATCAGTGGCAGGAAGGAGAATTTTACAATTGACGGAGTTTTTAAGGATTTCCCTGTTACATCAACATTTAAGCCGGAGCTGCTTGCCTCTTTCGACCTTGTTAAAAATGAATTTCCGGAGGGATCATTTTTTTATGACTTTATGGATCACTGGCACAAGGATATTTTCGACGAGTATGTTCTGCTTGATAAATCAGCTGACTTCAGATCTGTATCTGAAAGGGTAGCCGGACTTACTGATGAGCAGCCCCCTGAGTTAAACTATGAATTTGCACTGCAGCCACTTAAAAAGGTTCACTTATATTCATCCTCCTACGTAAACGACAGCAGGAAAGGAGATATTAAATTTGTTCTTCTTTTTTCTGCAGTTGGCATTCTGATCCTGCTTATTGCAATAAGCAATTATGTTATTCTTTCTATTGGTTCATCCTCCAGGCGCATGCCTGAAATTGCAACCCGTAAAATATTCGGGGCAAAAGCCACCTCAATCAGGACATTTGTACTGTTGGAGTCGCTCTTAATTTCTATGATAAGCCTTCCTCTGGCTTTTTCTATCTCAAGCCTTTCCGGCAATGCCATATCGAACCTGTTTAATATAAGTATGGAGCTTACTCCGAATGGTAAGACCCTGCTTATACTTCTGATAATAGTACTTATCCTGTTCACCGGAATTATATCGGGATCCTACCTTGCTGCCAGGCTTGGAAAAATACCGCCACTTTTTGCAGTAAAAAGGTTATCTGTTAAGGGTGGTGGAAGCTTATTATATAAATCACTTATCACAGTACAGATAGTGATCTTTGTTTCGCTTCTCTCAGCCTCGTTTATTGTGCTTCGACAGATTAATTTTGCAAAGAACATTGATCCGGGATATAATTCCGAGAACCTGGTTCAGGCAGAGTTTCCATCAGGGCTTTTAACTGATTACAAGGCGTTTCGATATGAGCTGGAGAAGAATCCCAATATTAAGAGTCTTTCGTTTGGAAGCTTAATGCCTCCTACAAGGAGTGCAATGGTTTCTCTTATTAAGCCGGCAGATGGTGGCAAGGACTTAAGGGTAGAGGGAATAAGCGCTGATTTCAGTTTTATTGAAACTGCCGGAGTCGAAATTATAGCCGGCAGGGATTTTAACCCGGATCTTGCAAGTGATTCCTCAGCTGTGATTATTAACAGCACTCTTGCTGAAAAAATTGGAGCCAGGGAGGACAATCTGCATGAGATTAAGTCACCAGGCAAGGTGATAGGTATAATGAAGGATATGCAGATACATTCGGTTCGCGACGAGATTGGACCAATGACACTTAATATCTCAAAGCCTAAATATATCAGCAGCTTACTTGTAAAAGTGCTTCCGGGAAAGGAAAATGAAGTGCTTGAATTTCTAAGAGAGAAGTTCTCGGAATATGATCCAATGTACTTTGAAGCTGCTTCATATGAGGAGAGCGTAAAAAGCATGTATGGTGAGGAAGCACGATTCGGGATTATAGTAATGGTTTTTGGCCTGATTGCTCTTCTTATAGCTATCCTGGGCGTATTTGGCTTGTCGCTTTTTCTTTCAAATGAGCTACGGTATAATACTGCTGTTTATAAGGTTTTTGGTGCAAGCGGACAGGATGTTGTAAAAAAGAATACCTGGCGTTACCTGGCTTATATCGGACTTGGGAATATCATTGCTGTACCCCTGGTAGTAATATTAATGAATCGCTGGCTTCAGCAGTTTGCTTTCAGGACGGGAATTTCAGCCTGGATATTTTTAGCTGCCTTACTGCTCTCAGCACTGGTGTTTGTCTCAACTACTTTTTTTAATACTATGAGACTTGCAGGTACTAACCCTGTAGATAATTTAAGGCGGGAGTAGATGGAAGGAAACGGTGAAGGGGAGAATGGTAGAGAGGGAGAAGCTAAGAATATCGGAACGGAGAAAAGGAGTGTTCAAAAATCCGACACTATATTTGCACTCGTTCAATTTCTTTCTGACCTTTAATAAAAAATTATTAAGGTGAAGAAAACTGGAAAATTGCTTATTGTGGACGATAACCGTGAGTTGTTGTCGGCTCTTAAATTATGCCTGTCACCATATTTTGAGACAATAGATCTTATTTATGATCCTAATCGCCTTCTGAGTATTTTGCGGGACAGGCACTTTGATTTGATTTTGCTGGATATGAATTTCAGTCCGGGCAGAACCACTGGAAATGAAGGGATTTACTGGCTGGGCCGGATTAAGGAAACAGACCCTGCAGTTGGTGTTGTCCTGATTACAGCCTATGGCGATATTCCCCTGGCTGTAAGAACAATGAGGGAGGGAGCAATCGATTTTATATTAAAGAGCTGGGACGAAAACAAGATAGTATCAGCTGTTTTGGCAGCCATGAAGATACAGGAATCGCAGAGACAGATCAGGACTCTGAAGGCGAAGGGGCAACAGCTAAAAAGTGATATTGACGATCGTCATAAACTATATTATGGTACGTCTCCTGCCATGCAAAAAGTTAAGCAGATGGTACATAAAGTTGCTGCCACAGAGGCGAATGTTCTTATCCTTGGTGAGAATGGTACCGGTAAGGAGCTGATTGCCCGTGAGATTCACAGGCTTTCACAAAGATCAGATGATATCTTTGTAAAGATAGACCTTGGGGCCGTGTCTGAGAGTCTCTTCGAAAGCGAACTCTATGGTTACAGAAAGGGTGCCTTTACTGATGCAAAAGATGATAAACCTGGCCGACTTGAAGTGGCATCAGGCGGCACTGTTTTTCTGGATGAGATTGGAAACCTGAGCCTGGATATGCAGACAAAATTGCTGAGTGTACTGCAAAACCGGGAGATTGTGAGGCTGGGAGATACCAGGCCATTAGCTATTGATATCAGGCTGGTCTCTGCCACCAATGCAGATCTGTATAAGGAGGTTGAGCATATGAGGTTCAGGGAGGATTTGTTCTACAGGCTTAATACTATTATTATTGATCTCCCGCCACTCAGAAGCAGGAAGGAGGATATTCCCTTACTGGCTGATATGTTTTTGCAGGAGCTTAACGGGGACTATAATAAAAATGTTAAGTTTTCTGCCGAAGTATATAATTATCTGCCCAGGCTTAACTGGCCGGGTAATATAAGGGAATTAAGACACCTGGTGGAAAAGGGAGTAATCCTGGCTGAAAACAATATAATGGCAGTTGAAGATATAAAGCTGGCTTCATCCAGGTCTGATAAGAATAGCATAAGATCATTCAGGCTCGATGTCAATGAAAAGCAAATAATTGAGTCTGCACTGGATAGCTTCGAATGGAATATTAGCAGAGCTGCCAAGGAACTTGGCATAAACAGGTCGACTCTTTATGAAAAAATAACAAAATATGAGATCTCAAAGAATTGATCTGCCTGTACTTCTACAGGTAGTATTACTTGCGTGCACCCCTGTATTATTCGCAATGACTCTGCGTAATGATGTTTTTGTTGTAACAAGGATTGGTCTATGTGTCATCTGGTGTGCTCAGATTATTTTCTTTTACCGGTATATAAAAAGATCTGAAAACAGGCTCAGGCAGGCAGTCCGGATTATTAGCAGTGGCGAAGAGTACCAGGTATTTGGCAAGAAAGGTCTGTCAAAGGTTCATGAAGATGTGTTGGATGAGATAAATACTGCCATTTCTATTTTCAGTGATTTAAAAATTGAGAAGGAAACTAACCTTCTGTTTTTCCAGGAGGTAATGGAAAATGTTCCTGCCGGCATAGTTGTAATGAACGCAAGTGAAAAGTTCGATTTTGTAAATAAGGCTGCATTTCAGCTTTTAGGTATTGACTCTAATTTCAGTCTCAGTGATACGGAGAAGCTCAGACCTGGTTTAAGTTTCTGGTTAAGGGAGATAAAGGGTGAACACAATCTTATTGATATAAATTTTTCCGGAAAATCGCTGAGACTATCCGTTTCAGCGAGAGAAATAAAGGTGCGGGGCGACAGCCTGAAGATCTTCTCTCTTAAAGATATAAAGAAGGAAGTAGATACAAAGGAGACAGAAACCTGGCATAACATGCTCAGGATATTATCCCATGAGGTTGTTAACTCTGTAAGCCCTATAACCCTGTCGGCAAACAGTATGAAAAGAAACCTCGCAGAACTTAAAGAAATTATTATTGATAATGATAAGTCTGAAAGCATCCTGGCTGATATTGACGAGGGGCTATCGGCAATAAGTGAAAGAGGAAAAGGGCTGAATGAATTTGTTGAGTCGATGCGGGAAATAACAAAAATACCAGATCCTGTTCCTGGTACAATTTCGTTGTCGAAGCTGATTAGCGAATCTGTCGATATTATGAGGATGAACCTGCAGGATAACCTGATAAGACTGGAAGAAGATATCGATGATGCCAGCCTGCTAGCAGACAGGAGATTGATTAATCATGTTTTAATTAACCTGGTTAAGAACAGTATGGAATCATTTTCAGACCAGGTAGATAAGGTAATATGTATTCGGGGCCGAAAAAAAGAAGAAAGTATTATTATCCAGGTTGAAGATAATGGTCCGGGTATTCCTGCTGAACTGCAGAGCCAGATCTTCTCACCCTTTTTTAGTACAAAACCTGAGGGCTCGGGACTGGGATTAAGCTTTTCGCGCAGGGTTGTGGAAATGCATAAGGGTGATATTAGTTTCTGGTCAGAACCAGGCAGGACAATCTTTACACTTACACTGCCTGCAGCGCATAAGATATCGGAAGCTTAACGAAAAAGATATAATAAGACTGTATGATTTCCCAACATAGATGTTGTATAAGCCGTCATAAGGTCTTTGAAACTGTATTGTAATGTTCAAAAGATCAATACATTAAATATATGGCACAAATATGGTTTACTATTAAGTGATAATTTTTTAGAAATACAAACTTCAGTAAACAGCTACTATGGATTTGCGCGTCTTTTATATAAACTTCCTGGTCTTCTTAAAAAGTAACCTTGTATCACTTGCCGGTCTGGCGGTTGGTATGATGGTAACTGTCCTTTCAATTACCTATATAGTATTTGAATCATCATACGATAGTTTTCACAGCGATTCAGAAAGAATTTATCAGGTATCCACTCAGATGGAGCGCCAGCCAGGTAATGAGGTTGTTATGAGCAATACTCACCAGCAATTAAAGGAATATATCGATTTACATGTGCCACAGGTTGAAATAACCTGCCGTATTAAAAGTATAAATGATCCTATTTATCTTGATCAGGATAAATTCAGGGGCCACAGGGGCCTTTTTATTGACAGGGAGTTTTTTGAGATATTTAATTTCACTATGCTGATTGGTGATGCAAATAGTATAGTGGAGCCTAATACAATTATACTTACCAGGGATCTGGCTGAAAAACTATTTGGTGATATTGACTGTCAGGGTAAGACACTAATCATAAAGGATAATATCTACACTGTAGCCGGCATCGCCAACAAACCTCCGGGTAATTCAAGTATAAAATTTGATTATCTGATTCCCCTGGCAAATTTTTTTAATTCACTACCGCCTTTATATAATTTCGTAAGTGTTGAAACCTATATTAAATCTGTTCTGGAGTTTGAAGATATTAATGAGATAAGCGGATTATTAGACGAATTCTATGAGGTTTATGATGTGAAGAGCAAGGAAATGTTCTCAACCAAAGTCGGAAAGCTATCCGATATTCACCAGTATTTCTATAAAACATCAAAGAACTATATCCTGTTCGTAACTATCTCCCTGCTTGTTCTTATAGTGTCTGTTGTAAACTTTATGAATACCTTTGCCGCTGCTAAGGAGTTAAGAATTAAGGAAATAGGCATCAGGAAGGTTTTTGGCGCTTCCAGGGTCATACTGATCAGGTCGATGCTGCTTCAGTCGGTCATATTAACTCTCTTATCCGCTATTCTCGGAATAATATTGTCAGAGATATTTATGGATACTTTCAGGACACTTTCGGGTGTGGATGTAAGCCAGTATGGACCCGGATTATGGTGGATACAGGTACTGATTGTATTAATCGCTATAATAAGCGGATTGCTGGCCGGGATAGTTCCATCCTTCAGGTATTCCTCTTCAGATGTAATTAGTCTGATCAGGGCAAGCGCAGGTTTGCGGGGAGGATCTCTTACTATAAGAAAAATCCTTATTACAGGACAATATTTAATTTCAGCCGGACTTTTGATTTGTATTATAATTTTCTTTTTTCAGATCAGGTACCTTGGAAAGAAAGATCCCGGCTATATCTCAAGTAACAGGATACTGATAGAAGTATCACCTGCCCTGGAGTTCAAGTATAATACTTATATAGGGGAATTAAGAAAGATACCCGGTATTAAGTCTATATCCGGAAACGGATCTGCCTTTGGTCAGACAGTAGGTATGGGTATCAGGAAAGAGAAAGAAGGGGAGGGCCTAACAACAATGGGGTATTTTGTAGAGGATGATTTTTTTAAGACTTATGGAATTGAAGTATTAGCAGGTAAAACATTTTCCCAGACCTCTGAAGTGGATACAGGGAAAGTGATAATTGATAAAGCTACTGCTGAAATATTTGGATTTGATGATCCTGTTGGTAAAAAGATCTACACTTCATCGCTTACTGAGCTTGAAATAATGGGTGTAGTTGAAAATTCTGATTTAATTGCCCGGAAAGGTGAGAGGGATCCATTTCTGTATACGCAGTTTTTTGATATATGCGCCGAACTGATAATTAACTATCAGGGAGATGCTGCGACTGTTGCCAGGGAAGTGGCAGACAGGATGCTGGAGTTTGATCCTGAATTTGAGTATAACTACAGGACGGTTGATGAGGCCAGGAAGACCCTGTACGAGGTTGAAACCAACCAGTTAAAGATTGTTTTATTTGTTGGTATTATTGCCATTCTTCTTACACTGGTTGGTGCTTATTCAATGGCAAGCTATATGGCAGAACGCAGAGCTAAGCAGGTCAGTATAAGGAAAGTGATGGGTGCCACCGTCTCAGAAGTCCTCCAATTATCAATCAGAGAGATAGTGTTGATGGTTATAATTGCTTTTATGCTTGCATCACCGCTGGCATACCTGGTAAGCTCCAGGTGGCTCCAGAATTTTACCCAGAAGATCAACATAGGCATATTACCCTTCCTGCTGTCACTTGTCTGCATTTTAGTACTTGTTTTTTTAACAGCATTCTTTAAAGAAAGGCAATCTGCAATGGCAAACCCGGTTGATAACCTGCGGCAGGAGTAGTTGGTTATGTACTCCTGATATAGGAGGTCTGAGGGGTAGAGTGGCAGAGTGGGAGAGTGGGAGAGTGGGAGAGTGGGAGAGTGGGAGAAAGGGAGAAAGGGAGAAGAGATTGCTGATAAGTATTAAATAAGTCAGCGTTTCTGATTTTTTATCGTCTTTGAGTAAACCAATAAAACCTGCTTCTATGTTTCCAGGATATTTTCGTGATATTGCTCTTGGTCTCAGAAGAGCTGCATCATCTTCAATTATAAGTGTAAGCGGCCTCAGTGTAGGAATATCTGTATTTATCCTGATAATGCTGTTCGTTAATGCTGAACTGAGAGTTAACAGGTCTTTTCCTGAATACAACAATATTTACCGTATTTCAGCCGGAGATGGAACGGGGTGGCAGGGCACACCGGCCAGGCTTGGCGAGATACTGGCAGATAAGCTGCCCGAAGTACTGTCCTTTGTGAGAATTGAGCCGGGCGGAACAAATCATGTTGTTAAAATTGATAATGTGCCTGTTCGTACAGGAAAAGTGACCTATGTGGATTCAACATTTTTCAGCCTTTTCTCATTGCCATTCAAGTATGGAGATCCCCTCACCTGCCTTACAGATAAATTCAGTATGGTTATTACTGAAAGCCTCTCCCGAAAATTATTTGGCAATGAATCGCCCCTTGGTTATACTCTAAAACTTGACAGAAGGTTTGATGCAAAAATAAGCGGGGTCATTTATGATCCGGGTCAGTCCACCCATATTGACGGTGATGTTTATATTTCTTTCCATTCAATGGCCGATATGAGAAACTGGCCTGATCTTTACGATTGTTATACCTGTTACAACTATCAGACCTACCTTCTGCTTGAAGAAGATGTTGATCCTCTGCTGCTGACAGAGAAAATTAATGATATGCTGGATGACTATGGAGTTGCAAATAATATATTAAGTCTGGTAGAGGATGAATACACTCTTACCAATATGCATGATGTATACTTTGGACCTGAGGAGAGGCCAGAATTCAGGAAAGGCAATTACCTGCAGCTAAGAATACTGACTTTGATAGGTGTTATAATCCTTTTTGTCGCAATAATAAACTATGTTAACCTGGCAACTGCACAGGCGGGTTCAAGACTTAGATTTCTTGCGCTCAGGAAGGTAATTGGAGCCTCCAGGAGGATGCTTGTTTCTGTGATTTTGGGAGAAGCCATACTGGTATCAATGCTTTCCCTGGCTGCCGGATTGCTAATAGTTGAGATGGTAAAGCCTTTCTTAAGTTCCGTTCTTGATAACGGACTTAAAATAAATTACCTGGAAGATCCATTGTTGCTTGCGGTTTTTATTTGTTCCGGGGTTTTGATTGGAATATTATCAGGGTTATACCCGGCTCTTTCAGTTACAGGTTTTAGTATAACAGGCTCGCTCACAACAAATATTAAGGAGACATCTTCAGGCGGGAAGGTCAGGAAGGTTCTTACTGCTTTGCAGGTGTTTGTATCAATATCCCTTATTGCCTGTACACTTATAATTTACCGCCAGCTGGTTTTTATTGACAGGGCTGAGCTTGGCTTTGATAAAGATGTACTTGTATATCTGCCTGTTAACAGTGAAATAAAGGAAAGGAAGGAGGTGTTCAGGGAAGAACTGCTCAAGCAGACAGGCATCGAGAATGTATCATTTTCTTACGCAAGCTACCGTACTAGCAATGAAAGATGGGGCTTTGAATTTAATGATAATGATGCTTCTTTGCATATGGAGGCAGTTGATGAAAGTTATTTGAGTACTCTTGGTCTTGAACTCGTGAGTGGAAGGGATTTCAGGGGCAGGCAGGATTCATTAACAATAATAGTGAACCAGGAGGCATGCAGGCAATATTTTGGCAGTAATCCTGAAGGAACAATAATTGAGAGTCTTGACGGAATGGAAATTATCGGGGTTATAAAGGATTTCAGGTTTCTGACTTTTGACAGGGAAGTGGAGCCAATAGGACTTATGTACAGACCCGGCTGGACAAGCCTCTGCAATATCAGGTTGTCAGGTGAAAAATTTGCAGGAGCTCTAAAGCAGATTGAAACTGTTTGGTCCCGTTTCTGCACCGAGTATCCATTCGAATATCATTTTGTGGATAAACTTTACGAGGAGCGGTACAGCAAATATAGAAAGACAGGCCGTCTCCTGGTATTTTTTTCAATAGTGTCAGTCCTGATTGCCAGCCTGGGTATTTTTGGACTTGCATCATTTACTGTTTCTAAGCGCTCCAGGGAGGTGGGCATCAGGAAAGTAAACGGAGCTTCGATAAGAGAGGTAGTTAATGTCCTGGTATCAGATATAAACATGATCGTGCTATGGACAGTACTTCCTGCCTCATTGGTCGTATATATTATTATGAGCAGATGGCTTAATAGCTTTGCATATCATACCGGCTTACCTTTCTGGGTATTCCCGCTGGCATCATTATTAGTCTGGGTAATAGCCCTTCTGTCGACTATATCAAAGACTGTAGCAATTGCCAGGACAAACCCGGTTGAAGTGCTGAGGAGCGAATAACTAATCAGACTCAATATTTTTGCCGGTCCATTTTGCCCTGTTTACCAGCTGCTGGCCCGATGCCTCAGGATTTATTATAAGCTGATACCTGAGCTTACCTTCCCTGTATTTCGCAGGAAAGGAGATATCAGCTTCACTTGTATCCCTTATAAGTGAAACAGATATATTTTCGCCGGCGGGGATGAAATTTCCCATGGTATCTTTAAATATCTTTCTTCCATCTCTCCCGATAATATTGATATCCAGTTTATCACCAGCCCGGATAGCGTCAATATTTGATCTGCTGATAAGGTAATAGTTAAAAAGAGGTATGGCACTAAAACTAATATCAGGTACTTTACCTGGCAGCTCTTCATAATAGTTTATGCCAACCGAATTAAAAGCCTCTTCAAGAGGGAGTTCTTCAGTTCCGCTGATATACCTGTCAAAAAAATCCTGTAATCGGGGATCAGCAAGTCGCACGAATTCGGGAATAAGATTCTCCTCTGTAAGTACCTTTTCCTGCCTGAGGAGATCCATTATTACCTCTTTCAGATCTTTTTCGCCGCATGTAAGCTTAATAATCTCAAGGTCAAGCATTAATGCCAGTACAGGCCCGTGATAATATGACTGGTGATAATGTGCCTTATAGGGATATATATTTGCATACTTACTGAATTCTGTAAAAGGCATTCCTGGTGGATATGTCGCGCTTACTGCCAGCTTCTCACTCAGTATACCCTGTAAGTAGAATTCGGGAGAAATTAAATCAGCTCTTAATTTAATCAGTCCGGAAAAGTACTCTGTGACTCCTTCATAGAGCCACCTGTGCTTTGAGAGCTCAGGATCAGCAAAATCGAATTCTTTTATAAGCCTGCTTGAAATAGCTTTTGGGGTAATAACGTGAATAAACTCATGAATTACGTAATCCAGCATCATGAATTCACCCTGTTCATCATAATCTGCCTGCATACAAAATAGACTTGAGCTCCTGTGTTCAAGGGCAGATTGCTCATAATTATTGTACTGCTCATATATTTCGATTACTTTATCAACTGTTTCACTATCAAAATTATCTGCTTTCCTGATAAACCTGTCCAGCTCAGAAAAGTCTTTTATATAAAAAAGAAAGTCGTAGCTTTCGAGGGGCAGGTTGTTATTAAAAAACAGAAGAGCTGCATCTAACCCGGGGAGCATCTTTTTGGCAAATTCCCTGGCAAGTAATTTATTCTGCTCATTAAATACAGATATTCTGAATTCTATGCCTGAAATTTTAAAGCTGGCAGTATCTGCTTTGCAAACCATCATAGGGGTGTCATAAAGATGCCTGAAATCAGACAGCTTATATATATTTGAACCACCGTATGCCTGGGCAGCATCATACCCGTATACTGACAAGCCTTCAGGGGCTAGAATTTCAAGGCTTACAGGCTTGTTTTCATAGCCGGCGGCGTACCCGTATATTCCTCCGTTAAGGAGGTAATTTACTTCTGGTTCAAAGCTGGTTCCTGCACATGAGGCAAAGCGGTTTGAAGTATGCAAGGTATCGTCCCATGTATCATCTGCCAGATAGGTGATTTTACACAGTTTGCCTGCATTCAGGATCTGATATATATTTGTATCGGTCTTAACAACAGGCAGACTCTTATTTTTAGAATCATATGCTCTCAGATCACTGGTATAGAGCCCGAAGTTAGTGTAAGATCGGGTGTGACCTGGATCCATCCTGACAAATTGAAAACAGATTGTATCCACACCGGGTTCGGGACAGTAATATTCAATCTTAAGTTTATCATCCTGCAGTGAATTTATATCTATCCTGTACCTCACTGTTTCAGGCCTATTGCACGAAAGAAGCAGTAATGCTGCGCTAAAGAATATTAAAGTGCTTTTCATGAGCTCTGGTTTATTATTTATCTTCAAAGATGGATGCATTTTTGGCAGACACCTGAAAGTTCTGCGAAAAGGCACTTTCTTTCTGCAAATTAACGAGGAAGAAAACCTTTATTTCAGATTCTCAGTAATTGAAGCACAGGGAGAATACTGTATCTGCTGCTTTTCCTGAATTAACCCTGACAGAACCATTATGCATCGACATTATCTGCCTGGCCAGACTCAGACCTATACCGGATCCATTTTCCCTGGTGGTAAAGAAGGGTATAAATATTTTATCCAGGATTTCTTCAGGAATGCCCGTTCCCTTATCGCATACTTCAAGTATAAATTTCCCCGGATAATTTGTTTTCGACCTTATTGTTATATGCTTGTTTGAAGACTTTTCCAGGGCAAAGATTGAGTTCTGAATCAGATTGATAAGTACCTGTGATACTAATCTTTCGTCGATATTTATGTGTAAATCCCCACAATCTAACTCATTTTTAAGCGTAATTCCTGCTTTAACCAGTTCTCCTGACAGCAGACTTATAACATGATCTGTTAAATCGCTTATATTAACTTCCTGAAAAACCGGCTCCGGTATTTTGCTGAGTCTCTGATATGACTCAACAAATTGCATCAGTCCCTTGCTGCGCCTGTCGATGGCTTCAAGGCCTTCAATAATTTCAGTTATTCCCTTCGAATCTGAAATTATTCCGGACTTTAGTTTCCTGGTTAATGTCCCTGAAAGGGACTTAATAGGGGATACCGAATTCATAATTTCGTGTGTCAGAACATTTATTAATTTCTGCCAGACAATCAGCTCCTGCTCTTCAATTACCCCGTGAATGTTTTGTACTGTAATAAGGGTGAGATTAAGGTTCCCTTTTTTCAGGTAACTTTTCCTGGTTGCGAGACTCACAAGTTCACCTCGGGTTGCAGATCTGAATAATTTATTGTATCCTGCTTCAAGTTCCCTGGTGAATGATGCAAACCCTGATGCATATTTATCAAATGAGCCCAGCTTTCCTATAGTCTCAATACCGAAAATCTCACGGGCTGTTCGATTCAGGAATTCAATGCTTTCATTATCATCGAATACTATCATACCTGTACCTGAAACATCGGCAAGACTCCTGAAATACTGGTATTCTTCTTCCCTTGAGATTTTTATTTCCTGTACTATCCCGATTATCTCATTATAAGAGGAATCCAGTAAGCTGTGTATTCCGCTATCTTTTTCCATCGCTGGCCTGGATGAGTCCATGTTCCTGATAGATTGCAAAAAACTGTTCAGGCTTCTATTCGTTTTGTTAACTGAACTAATAAGGTAAATAAGCAGACCGATCCAGAAGATTCCGCTTGAGAATTTTGCTATCAGAAGATAATCCTGTCCCAGTGTCCATAAGAAAAGAACCCCTGAGAGGGAAACCATTACCGCCAGTGCAACGGTACGTGCTGCAAACCTGTTAAATTCCATATTTTTTTATCTTATTGTAGAGTGTTTTCCTGCTGATGCCCAGTGCTTTTGCTGCTTCAGAATAATTATATGATGTAGCATCAAGTGCTTTCCTTATTATATTCAGTTCATGCTCCTTCAGCTTTAATCCCTTTGATTCATTTCCTGGCGAAGAATGTCGCCTGTCCGTAAAGAGATCTTCACTTTCAATATAATCACTGTCGTTGAGTATTACCGCTCTTTCTATAATATGTTCCAGCTCCCTGATATTACCCGGAAACTTATATTCTGTAAGTCTTCTGATTGCTGACCGGCTTATTCTGATATCATTCTTATTATATTTCCTGCCAAACTTATCCAGGAAGTGAGCTGCAAGTATCTGTACATCATCAGGTCTTTCCCTTAAAGGGGGAATGGTTATGGTTATTGTATTAATCCTGAACAGGAGATCTTCCCTGAAGCGCCCTTCATGAACAAGGTATTCGGGGTTTAAATTGCTTGCACTTATTAATCTTATATCCGAGTGTATCAGCTTATTGGATCCAACTTTACTAAAATAGCCTGACTGCAGAACTGTTAGCAACTTGGCTTGCAGCTCTGATGGAATATTTGCTACCTCATCCATGAAAAGTGTGCCACCCTCAGCCAGCTCGAACCTGCCTGTTTTATCTTCCCTGGCATCAGTAAAAGCACCCTTTATATGTCCAAACATTTCGCTTTCGAACAATGTGCCTGCTATTGAGCCCATATCAACAGCAACAAACATCTCGTCCGACCTTTCTGAAAGACTGTGGATATTTCTTGCCATAAGATCTTTTCCTGTGCCACTCTCACCAAGAATAAGTACCGGGGCATCTGTTGGGGCTACCTTTTCAGCTATCTTCATTACTTTCTCCATCAGGGCCGAGGAATATATTATTTCGGGTATCAGATTTTGTCCCGAGATAATTTGTTTATGCTTCGATTTTAATAATCCCAGTTCCTTTCTTGATCTTCTCAGGTCTATTGCAGAAGATACCGTCGCCAGTAGTTTCTCATCATTCCATGGTTTCTGAATAAAGTCAACTGCTCCTTCCTGCAATGATCTAATTGCTAGATTAATATCCCCGTAAGCCGTAAGAAAAACAACAACACTGTCCCTGTCTTTTTCCAGGATCTTACCCAACCAGAATAAACCCTCATTCCCTGAATTTATGCCAATTGAGAAATTCATATCCAGCAGTATAAGATCATAAGTCACCTCTTCAATCTCCGATGGAATAAGATTTGGGTTCGAGATGGTTTTTATAAAAGAATAATGCTCCGAGAGTAAAATCTTAAGCGCTACAAGAATTTCACGATTATCATCAGCAATCAGAATCTTAACATCTTTGTGTTTCATTGCAAAAGTTTGTCTGAATATAGTTAATGAGTATTTATTACACAATGAAATGTGTAATAAATACCCATTATTTATAAGTATAGATTTATAATAGACACATATCCAGTCATATATACTCTGGCATTAATTATGCCCTGGTTCTACCAAAGAAATCTCAAATTGTTTTATATTTATATTTATCCGGGTATGAAAAACATTAATCTGATAATAATTTTCCGCAGCTTTTCCAGGCAAAAGTTCTATAAGCTGATTAATATTGCCGGGCTGGCTCTTGGCATGGCCGGATCTATGATCTTATTGCTTTATGTAACCAATGAGCTGAGCTATAATCAGGCTCATAAGAATATTAAAAGGATATACCGTGTAAATACTGATATTGCAGCTCACAACATGAAATATGCTTCTTCACCCTATGTTCTGGGTACGAGCCTTAAAAATGATCTGGAGGATGATGTTATTGTTGGCAGGGTATTTAATTTACCGCAAACGAACATTAAATATAGAAACGAATTAATTCCTGCTGAGCATGTATATTGCGTAGATAGTGATGTTTTCAGAATCTTTACGCTCCGGATTATTTCAGGCAGGACAGAGGGCCTTCTGAATGATCCTGGTGAGGCTGTGGTAAGCAGATCACTGGCAAGAAAGTATTTTGGTAAAGAATATCCGATAGGGAAGACTCTGGTACTCGAAAATAATGGTGATGAATTTCTACTCAGAATAAGCGCTGTAATAGATGATGTTCCGCAGAATACCTCATTCAGGCCTGAAATACTTGTTTCGTCTGAGCTTGGACTCGATCAGCTTGATAAAGTAATATATACTTCGAGTTCTGAGCCTCTTGGCAGGGAATATTACAGAACTTCATGGTATATGTACCTCTTTTTCGATAATTATTTACTGCTGCCTGAGAATTATAATATTGCAGCTGTAGAAGCCCAGCTTGGAGCTTATGCAAATAAAAACCTGGATAAAAACCTGGGTTTGAAGTTTAGTATGCAAAAATACTCTGACATTTATATGCATTCAGCAGATCTTGCAGGGGAATATGATAACGGTAACATAAGAAGTGTGCTAATATATTCAGTTGTTTCACTTCTTCTCCTCTGCACGGCGTTATTTAATTATGTACTGATATCCAGTTCTTTAATGCAAAAAAGATACAGGGAAATGAGCATGAAACGAATCATGGGAGCAAGCAGGAAGAACATTATTTACGATATCTTCTCCGAATCCTTATTATATTCTTTTGTTGCCATGGTTCTCGGTCTTACCATTGCCGAACTGGCCTTACCATTTCTTTCTGAGACCCTATTTGGTAAAGAGATTATAATAAACTACCTGCAGAATTATCAATTCACCTTACTTATTATCCTGGTTGTAATTTTTATCGCTGGCCTTTCCGGTTTTTTTCTTACATATCGTGTTTTGAGGTATAATCCGCTGGATCTTATTTTCTCAGGGCCGCTTGAGACTGATGGCAGACTTAATGGAACCAGGCTAATCAGTATCGCACAGCTAATTATTTCAATTGTACTTATAGTATGCGCGATGGGTATATGGTCGCAGATAAGGTATTTCGGAAAGGCTGATATTGGTTTTTCCATGGACAACCTTCTTACAATTGATTTCAGGGATAATGAAGCAAAGGAAAGGTATGAGACAATTAAGCAACGATTGCTGGATAACCCATCAGTGGTATCTGTCTCCGGGTCCATGTGGGCTCCTCCAACCAGGAGTAATATGAATATGAATCTTCAGAAGCTGGATGACCCTGCTGTAAAGGTTAATGTCCAGGGACTTATGGTTGATTATGATTTTGCCGGAACCCTGGGACTGGAAATTGTAAGAGGAAGAGATATACGGCAAAACGATAATGTGGAGGAAGGTACAGTCTTAATAAATTCGAAGGCAATTGGAGCCCTGGGTTTAGGCGAGAGCCCTCTGGGGCAGGCTACTTCCTTCGGTACTGTTGTTGGTGTGGTGAAGGATTTCCACATACATTCTTTTCATAAGGTGGTTCCACCCATGGTAATTCAGTATGTTCCTGTTGGGTCAAGAACTATGATACTGAAAACAGAGCCGGGTGCCGGAGCCCGGGTTGAGGAGTATATCCGGGAATTGTGGAAGGAATTTGATTTTGAGAAGGATGTTAGCATAAAATATTTAAAAGATTCACTTATAGATTTATATGCTGAGGATTTGAGATTCGGAAGGATTATTACGATATTCAGTTTTCTTACTGCAGTAATTGCTGTCCTTGGAATTCTTGGTATGTCAAGATTGTCCGCAGAAAAGAAGACCCGTGAAATCGGAATCCGGAAAGCAATGGGTGCAGATTCCTCCGGCCTTGTAAAATCCGGATTACTGAATTACATTTTTATTATTGCAGTGGCTGCTACGCTGGCTTTCCCTCTTGGACTGATTCTTCTCAGAAGATGGCTTCAGAACTTTGAATTTCACAGAAATATTGATCCCCTCTTATTTATCCTGACTTTTTTACTTGTTGTGACTGTTGTGCTGGTAACTGTAATAAGCCAGATAATAAGGTCGGCGAACACCAACCCGGTTGAATCATTGAGATACGAATAATGACATGGTCTTTCCGTCTTTGTGACAGATTAATGGTTTCTTTTACTGACATTGTCGATAAAATATACCCTTTT
>JAZBNV010000076.1:0-6071 GCA_036350795.1 Marinilabiliaceae bacterium | reverse complement strand
TCAGGCAACCTGTATGGTGGGGCGGGGATTCTGAATACCATGCGCCGGCACGTACTGAACCCATTTCAAGACTTGAAAGGGACCTGGAATCAGGCAAATTTGTAATAACTGCAGAAGTGTCTCCTCCCCTGGGTACGGCAACAGGCTTACTATCAAGAAATATAGAGCTGCTTAAGGATATGGTGTCTGCAATAAATTTTACAGACAGCGCCTCTGCCAGTCCAAGGATGTCGAGTATGGCCTGTAGCTCGGTGGCCGCCAGGCTGGGTGCCGACCCGGTTCTGCAGATCGCTGCACGCGACAAAACCCGCAGTGGTCTGCAATCAGATATAATGGGAGCCAACGAGCTTGGTATACGCAACGTGCTCTGTATAACAGGCGATAATGCAAGGATTGGTCCCTCGCCAACAAGCAATACAAATATACTTGATGTTGATGCTGTCCAGATGCTATGGATACTGCGGAAAATGCGCGACGAAGGCATCTACCTCGACGGACGGGAGATGAAATGTCCTCCCAGGCTCTTCCTGGGTGCAGCTGCATCTCCCTTTGCCTCCGAACCAAAGTTCCAGGCACTGCGCGAACATAAGAAAGTAAATGCAGGTGCACAGTTCTTTCAGACAAACCTCATCTTTGATGCAGATGGAATAGATCCCTGGCTTGAGGAAATATACCGCAGGGGTTTTATCGACCAGGTGTATATACTTGCCGGCGTTACGCCGGTTAGAAGTATGAGAATGGCTGAACATCTTCAGCATAAAGTTCCAGGTGTTACGATCCCGGGTAATATTATGAAGCGATTTGCTGATACAAAACCGGAAGACTTTGAAGAAACCGGCGTGCAGGTAGCGCTTGAGATTATAGACAAGTTAAAATCTAAGCAGGGTATTAATGGTCTGCATCTTATGTCAGTAGGATGGGAAGCTATTGTGCCAAGAATAATCAAAGAGTCGGGTCTGGCTAATTAGGTCTAAAATATTAAGTTAGGAATTTTTTGTTGATGACACCAAGAGAAAGAATACTTACAATTCTAAAAGGAGAAAAACCAGACCAGGTTCCATGGGCCGGAGACCTTGATTATTGGGCAAATTCGCTGATTAAAACGGGTAAGAAACCAGAAGGGTTTGTTCAGTCTGAAGATTATATTAAGTGGCATAAGGATCTTGGTGTTGGCTTCTACCTGCAGGGATATTTTCCCTACAGGCAGATTATTGAAAATTGTGAGGTAAAAGAGTGGAAGGAGGGGAACAGAAGATACAAAGAGATAATTACCGGTATAGGATCTGTTCGCGAGTGCTGGGAGTATATTCCTGCTTCATACACTGAAGGGCCAATAGAGCACTTTATGAAATCAGAAGCTGATATACCGGTGATGAAACATATTTATGAGAATTCCCGCTTTGAACCTGACTATGAATTTGCGCATATTCGTAAGAGCCAGGTTGGCGATCAGGGAGTAGTTCTATGCTATTTACCAAAGAGTCCATTTATGCATCTTCTTGCTTTAGAGGCCGGTATTATGGCTGTTACAATGGCAGCAATGACAATGCCTGACCAGTTCCAGGAACTGCTGGATGTAATGAAAAGTGCTTTTGACCAGGCTGCCCAAATTGCAATTGATAGCCCGGCAGAGGTGTTAATGATCCCCGAAAACCTCTCCTCTGAAATGGTTGGCAAAGACTTCTTTGAATTGTATATGCGCGAATACCAGGTGGAGTGGACAACCAAAATCAGGGAGGCAGGTAAATATTCATTTATCCATATTGACGGAACGCTCCGGGGTTTGATATCTGAAGAGGCTTCTGTCGGGTTTAACGTACTCGAGGCGCTTACTCCCTATCCTGTGGGTGATCTGAAATGGGAAGATCTTGCAGTTTATGCCGGCCAATCAAAAAGTATTTTATGGGGAGGCATCCCTGGAGTATATTTTACAGCTAACACAAGCGACCAGGAATTTGACAGGCATGTAAAACATCTGTTGAGTATAATGGTTCAGGAACCACGATTTGTTTTGGGTGTAGCCGACCAGGTACCACCGGATGGTATGGAATCACGGGTTAGAAGAGTGTGTGAACTAGTTGATCAATATGGAAAATACAGTATTTAGATGAAAATGAATGTGGAACACCATAAGGAATTAGAAAAATATCGTAGAGCATTTGAGGATGAACTATTTAATATACTTCAATACTGGATGCACTATAGTATTGAAGAGGATAGTTCCGGGTTTTACGGTGCTGTTGATTTATCAAATATGCCTGTCAGAACTGCCAATAAATCCTGTGTTTTAAATGCGCGAATATTATGGACCTTTGCTGCAGCTGCAAAAGCATATCCGGGTAAGGCTTATAAAGATATCGCTCATCTTGCTTACAAAGTTGTAACTGAGGATTTTGCTGATATGGAAGAAGGAGGGTTTTACATGGAACTTTCTTCAGAGAACGAGGTGGTGAACGATATTAAGCATACCTATGCCCAGGCGTTTGTGCTCTATTCATTTAGTAAATATTACGAGTTTAGTCCATCCGGTGCATTGCTGCAAAAAATTAAGGACCTATTCTCTTTCCTTGATAGCAAAACAAAGGACCCGGAAAATATCGGTTACCTGGAGTCCTTTACCCGTTGCTGGAAGTTTTATGAGGAAAATCGGATGGCCGATAATAATGAACCAAAATCGATGAATACACACCTGCATATTCTGGAAGCTTATGCAGCGGTCTATAAAGTCTGGAAGGGTGAGCTTGTAAAAAAGAGACTAACTGAATTGCTAATGATATTTATTAATAATATTATTCGCGAATCCGGTCACCTGGGAGTGTTTTTTTCTTCAGATTTTCAGGAAACTAAAAGCTCGAAAGAAGTTTGTTCTTTCGGCCATGACATAGAGGCTTCCTGGTTAATATGGGAAGCAGCAAAAACTCTTGGCAACCAGGAGATTCTGGAGCAGGTAAAGCCCTTGATTACGAAAATGGCAGATGCGGTCTTAAGAGTTGCTGTTGATAAAGATGGTGGTTTATTCCTTGAGTCGACCCGATTTGGTAGTCATGTAAGAACCAATAAACACTGGTGGTTGCAGGCTGAGACACTGGTTGGCTTTATGAATATGTTTCAGCTGCAGGGTGATCCGAAATACTGGGAGACAGTTAAGCTGAGCTGGGACTTTATCAGGCGCTATGTTATCGACCACCAGGGAGGGGAATGGTTTGCCAAGGTAAACCGGCTGGGAGTACCCTACCTGCTTGAACCGCCTGACGATCCTTCACCGTATTACCGAAACGACTGGAAGGTGGATCCCTGGAAATGCCCATACCATAATGGCCGGGCCATGCTTGAGATGGTGGAACGAATTGATACGATTATTATAAATAAAAAATGACAGGATACGAAAGAATTAAAGCTGCTCTGGCAGGCAGGGAAACAGATAAGATTCCTATTATGCTGCACAATTTTATGATGGCAGCTAAAGAGGCAGGCTTTAGCATGCAGCAATTTCGCGAAAGCCCTGAAAACATTGCCAGTGCATTTATTAAATCTGTTGAGAAGTACCAATACGATGGAATCCTGGTTGATATCGATACTGTTACCCTTGCCGGGGCCTGTGGTGTAAACGTAGATTTCCCGGTAGATGAGCCTGCACGCAGTCATGGCGGATTTATGCATTCTTACGATATGTTGCCCACCCTCAAAGCTGTAGATGTCGGCAGCTACAGGTATGTGCAGGTATGGCTCGAAGCAGTCCGACTGCTGAAGGAACATTTCGGAAACGAAATTTATGTACGTGGTAATTGCGACCAGGCACCATTCTCTCTTGCCAGTATGATCCGGGGTACAGAAAACTGGATGATGGATTTTTATATCACCGAAGAAAAGCTCGTTTTCGAATTACTCGATTATTGTACCGAAGCAACTTCACAGTTTATTAAACTGATGACACAAACGGGTTGTGATATGGTTTCAAATGGCGACAGCCCTGCCGGACCGGCTATGATTCCTGCTGATCTCTACGAGAAATTTGCTAAACCTTACACAAAAAAGGTGGTCGACGTGGCTCATAAAGAAGACCTTGAATATGTGCTGCATATTTGTGGAAATACAAATATTATTATCGAACACATGATTGAAACAGGTGCCGACGGACTGGAACTCGACTATAAAACCGATGTTCATCTGGCCTTCGACCTGATGAAAGACAGGTGTACCCTGTTCGGAAACGTTGACCCGTCAGGGGTACTGGCCCTTGGAACACCGGAACAGGTCCGTAAAGAAACACTTGAGCTGCTGGATGTTTTCTCCGGAACCAACCGTTTTGTATTAAACTCGGGCTGTGCGCTGCCTTCGTCAACAACTCCCGGGAATATTGAAATGTTTATAAAGACTGCAAGGGAATACAAGTAGAAATTATAAAGGATGAAAAACACCAATTCACTTTACCTCTATATAATCAGTTTTATCTCAACAATTGGAGGTTTCCTTTTTGGTTACGATACAGCAATTATTTCAGGTTGTAACTCTTTCCTGCAGGTGCAATTTCAATTAACCCCTGCAATGCTTGGATGGGTGGTTTCATCTGCACTGTTGGGTACAATTGTTGGTTGCGTGGTTTCAGGACTGCTTACCGACAGGATAGGACGTAAAAATTCACTTATCCTGGCAGCATTCCTTCTTACAGTATCTGCAATCGGCAGCATGCTGGTGCCACAGTTTATGGGCGATACAGCACATGGCTGGATAAATTCAACGCTGGGCGATGCATATGCATGGTTAATTGTATTCAGGCTGATAGGCGGAATTGGTGTTGGTATCACATCGGTTGTTGCCCCTGTCTATATTTCAGAGTTAACGCCTCCCGAAAGCCGGGGGAAAATGGTTTCAATCTACCAGTTATCTATTACCCTCGGGATACTTCTTGCCTTTTTAATCGATTGGATTGTGCTGAATAATGCCGGTGATGCTGCCGGGCTTATTTCGAATGAAAAGCTTGGATTCATTCAATGGATCTTTGTGGAAGAGTTGTGGCGTGGAATGTTTGGAACCGAAATTCCAATAGCAATGCTCTTCTTTATTTTACTCTTTTTTACTCCCAGGAGCCCGCGATGGCTTGCAAGCCGAAACAGGTATGACGAGGCAATGAAAATTATGATCAGGGTAGGTGGTGGGAAACGGGCCGAAAAGGAGATGGAGGAGATAATTGAGCTTAATAAAGAGAAGAAGGCTGTAATTAAAGATCTCTTCACCCCAAGGTTGCGTCTGCCTTTTATAATAGGGGTTCTTTTGCCAATGTTTTCTCACCTGAGCGGTATCGCAGCTATAATGTACTTCGCACCCAATATTATTAACGAATCTATTCAAAGTGTCGAAAGCTCGTTCCTCGGGGCAGTACTGGTAGGGATAGTTAATTCTGCATTCACCTTTGTGGCCATTCTGAAAATTGAGAAATTTGGCAGGCGCCGCCTGCTGCTGGTAGGTGTTACAGGGGCCTTCCTGTCGCTGGCAGGAGTCGGCCTGTTATTCGCCCTGGGCTCAAAATATGTTATTATTCCACTCCTCTTCTATGTGGCCAGTTTTGCCTTTTCATATGGTCCCATCGTGTGGGTTATTATCAGCGAAATATTCCCCACAAGTATTCGTGGATTGGCAGTGTCGATGGGAAGCTTCTCTCTTATGCTTACCGGCTTTTTTATTACCCTTACCAATCCCATATTTTTTGAGACAATAATGCCTTCAGGTACATTTTTCCTCTATGCGGCACTAACCCTGCCGGCTATCTGGTTTATATGGAAATATGTTCCCGAAACAAAGGGAAAATCACTGGAGCAGATACAGAAATACTGGCGTGACAGGAAATGGTAGATATTCAGCAACGAAATATAACTCCTCCATGGCAGGTAATTATTTTCGGCTCATACCGGAATCAAATTGCCTCTTGTTTAAATAATAGAAAAATAATTTATGAAAAGTCCAACTATTCTAAAATCGAAAGCATTAACTGGCTTTTTACTTACAATTATAATTCTGGGTTCAGTTAATGTGAAAGCGCATGAAACTGCCGGAAAAAACCAGATTCACAGTGT
>JAZBNV010000075.1:0-3761 GCA_036350795.1 Marinilabiliaceae bacterium | reverse complement strand
CACCCCCGGTTAGCCTATGCTGGTCCTTCATCAATTTCCGCGATCTACCCTCCCTCTCCGCCGACAGGCGGAAACTCATCCTCTCCCTCTCATCTTTTCTTTCCCTGAGCTCTGCGCCCTGCGCCCTGAGCTTTACTCTTTGCTCTTCTCTCCATACCCCATGCTGCATTTAACCTACCCCCGGTTTTGGAGAAAATTCGATAATATAATTGTTATATTTAGCAAGTAATTTTTAAAACCATAAATTGCTTGTCATGTTCGTAAAACAAAACACAAAAAATTAGATATGATGCAGATCCAAACCAAGATCTATGAGCTTAAATCAGATTTATTAGAAAGAAAATTCCGTTTCTGGAATTCATTCGTTATAACACTGTATGATGATAGCATCTTTGTAAGCAAAAGAGAATTATGGGGAGTTAACTATGAAGAAAAAACTTTTGAGATAGAAAATATTGATTCAATATATTTAAAGAAGAAGTTTAATACCCGGCTGTTTATTTTTTGTATAGCTATTTCTGCTTTACTTTTTTCGATAGGAGAGGCTGCGGAGGAAAGAATTGTTTCTTTAATAGCTTTTTTTGTGTTTGTGCTGGGAAATGTATTTGGTTTCCTTGGGGAAAAGTTATTCATAATCGGGTCACATAATGATAAAATAGATATAAGATTTTCAGCAGTACCAAGGAAACAACTTGATGAAATAAAGACGCGGGTACTTGACCTGAAAAAGAAATATAAGCAAAGTATACATGCTAATGTGTCTGTTAATAATTCTGTCAGGCAGGATTCTGTGGGACGAAATTCTGATTATGAAGAGGTTCTGAGTAGAGGAAAGCAGGCTGAATCGAAAGATAACATCATAAGACAGGAACCTGCTAAACTGCGAAATGAAGTAAATAAGGATATAATATCAGGTGTTCAGGATGATATTACAGTTAAATTATCGAAGCTAAAAGTCTTATTCGATGATGGTGTAATAACTTCAGCAGAATATGAAAAGATGAGAGCTGGTGTCCTAAAGGATTTTTAGTATCTTTTAGAATACTCTTTCGTTTTAGGTTCAGGAAGCCCCTGACAGTAATTTGGCCTTGGCTTTTTCAAGATCATCTTTAGTTATCAGTCCTTGCTTTTCCAGTTCAGATAATTTGTAGAGTTTATCAGTTATTAATTCTATTGACACCGAGTCTAATTCATTCAGGAAGTTTTTATTTTCGGGCACTTTTCTTTCTGTTGTTTCTACTTTAGGTCCCGGTACTTCTTCTGTTTGGATATCTGCAGTTGCCTTAACAACATTTTCCGCTACTAATTCTTCTTGCGATTCATATTCTGCCGCAACTTTTTCTGCTGGATCAGCAACTTTTTTTTCTTCTTTTAATGCGAATTCTTCTTCTCTTTCTTTTTCCATCTCTCCAAACCAGGCAGGATATGATTCCGACTTGACCTTATTTTGCGAATCCACAGAAGTATTAGATATATTATTTTTCTGATTATTATCCTGTGCTTTAGCATTCTTAGCTATTAGTAAAACAATTGCTATTACCCCTGCTATAACAATGGCATATATAAGTGTAAGCATATTTTTATTCTTGTAATGTTAAGTTTTATTGTAGTTAACTTTCTGCTTCAGCAATGTAATGAGAAAATGTTAATTGATCAATATTTAATTCATACTCCGGCCCTTTAAGATCTTCCGTTTGTTCTTTCTCCGTCCGCCATAGCCTTCCTTCGCCAACCGAAGCTTTGCGAAGGTTGGGAGAAGGCGGAAGCCCTGCGCTCTGCGCCCTGCGCCCTGCGCTTTTCTGCTCCATGCTCCATGCTCTTCCTTAGGCCCTACGCCTTACGCCTTACGCCCTTCGTCTCCTCACCTCAGTATCTTCTCCATCTTCCTCCCTTTAGCCAGCTCGTCAACCAGCTTATCGAGGCACCTGACCTGTTTAGTAAGAGGTGTTTCTATTTCTTCGATTCGGTAGCCGCATATTACGCCTGTTATCAGGTGGGCATTAGCATGCAGGCTGGCTTTTGAGAAGAAAGTCTCAAATGTTACATTTTCGTCGATCAGCTCCTGCACTTTTGTCTTATCATAGCCCGTAAGCCATTCGATCACCTGCAGCAGCTCCTCTTCCGTCCTGCCTTTCTTCTCCACCTTCGTCTTATAATGAGGGTAAACCGCAGCGAAAGTCATTTTAGCTATCTGTTCATCATGTTTTGCCGTAGTAGCCATAATCCAGGTATTTGATCCACTAATATAACAAAGAGATTTTTTTCCGGTTCACTCATAATTACTTCACCTCTTCTCCCTCTCTCCCTCTCCCTCCTAATCCTGTTCATGCCTTATCCGGTAGCGTCTTCGGTTCCACACAAACCTGATACTTATCGCATTCTGTTTACAGTCGTCGATACACTTTCCGCATAGAATGCATTCAGAGTTTGTTACCATACCTGCATTGTTTTTTACATAGCTGGTAATCGGCACCCTGGTAAGGCAGTTTTTCTCGCAGATACCACAGAGATTACATTTTTCAGTATCTACAAGCGGGATCAGTCTTGAGTAGTGAGCTCCGGCCGAGCAAAGGGCACCCATAAAGCACAGGTTCTTGCATGCCCATCGTCTTTCGAGCAGGAGGCCCATAATTACAGCAGCCGCTATATCTATGGTCCACACAAGGGCATAGTGCCTGTCAAATTCCGGTTTCAGGAAGAGAGGCTGAAAGGAGAAGGCCTGTGTAAGTCCCTGGCTTTTATTAATAAAATAGAAGGTAAGGGATGAGGCCAGGAAGGGCAGCAGAATCAGCAGCCTGACCCATATTTTTGGTCGCCGCCATTTATTTTTTATTATTGAGTGCTGACTGGCCATGTCCATTGTTGTTCCCATAAAACAGAACCATCCGCAGCCTATTCTCCCCACCAGTGGGGATATCAGGATAAAGAACAGCCAGATTATCACAACCATGGTAATTACACCCCAGTATATTGAGTGCCAGATAAATCCAATCGCAAATAGCTGGAAGAATACAGGAGTTAAGAGAAGGAATATTACCCTCGAAAGGAAGTTTAATGAGAAAAGTTTTTTCATTTTTCTGCTTATGAAAGGATATTTTCACCGGACAGCCGCATTAGCTTGCTGCCAGTTGCTTTGTTAATCTTGTTCCCGGTGTATTACAGGATTTCCAAAGGTAAACATATTGATAAAACATCGATACGTATTTCAAGTAAAATCAGGCAGATCTCGTACCCGGGCACCGACGCCGGGTTTATTAGTACATATTTTCCCCTCCTTTTTAAAGGAGGGGTGGACCCGGGCACCGGGGACGGGGTGGTTATATTACTGCCGACACCGCTACTCTCACCCCCGGGTAGCCTATGCTGGTCATTCATCAATTTCCGCGATCTACCCTCCCTCTCCGCCGACAGGCGGAAACTCATCCTCTCCCTCTCATCTTTTCTTTCCCTGAGCTCTGCGCCCTGAGCCCTGCGCTTTTCTGCTCCATGCCCCATGCTCCATGCTTTTTACCCATCCACTCTCCCTTGTCCGCCAAAGCTACGCAGTAGCGACGGCGGAACCTTTCACCTTTTGCCGTTCACCGTTCATCGTTTCTCCGTCCGCCAAAGCTCGAAGAGCGACGGCGGGGCCCACGCCCCATCTGCGGAAAGCATTCGTGTTGAAATTGAATATTTTGATAGGCTTACTTACCGCTTTGTTGATTGGCAATTGCCTGTTGGGTTTCCTGGATGTCCAGGTACAGATCATGATTATAAAACCT
>JAZBNV010000074.1:0-15542 GCA_036350795.1 Marinilabiliaceae bacterium | reverse complement strand
ATAGGTTTTTCCGGGTTTATTATGGCAATTACCAGATAATTAAGTATATACGACGCCAGGGTAATTGAAAAAAAAGGGGCGACTCTGTCAAGACACCCCTCTGAAGCAGAATATTGTGCTTTTATTCTTTTGTCAGTTCTATTATCAGGTCAACCACTTTCTGATGTTCAGAAACCGGAACCTCTCCTTCGTAAATTGCACGGCAAACCCTCTTCTTATCAACAATAACTATAGTATAATTATCAGCCGGCAGTCCCCATGAGGTTCTGATAGCAGCATCATAGTCGAAAAGTATGGTGGTTCCGTACTTCTTTTCCTTGTTTTTGGCCAGCAGTCTTATTATACCATTGGGTTTCTTTGTTGATTTGGAGTCAATTATTCCAAATCCCTTGAAATATTCCTTATCAATAATTTTATCTATATCAGTAGCTTTGTCAATAACATCATTAAAAGGATCATTGAGGTCTGAAACGTCAGGATCCACATAGTTTATCTGGAGAACCTTACCCTTCCAGGTATCCATTGAATGGTCAACCTTTGATGCATTTGGCAAAACCCATTTTGGAACGGGATCACCAACCTTTAATTTACCGACCTGTGCGTTAAGAAGGAATGTAGCCAGTACAGCAAATAAAACTGTTAAAGTGGTTTTTTTCATATCGGGAGATTTTAATTATGGTTTCGAATATACGTTTTTTTTACTTTTTATATAGCTCCGGCAAATAAAAAATCACTATGATATTATTTTATACAACAGCTCGTTATTAAACTATTTAAATTAGTTTTATGAAAATTAATCAAACGATGCTATAATGAACAGAATTGAAGGCATTTTTCCGCCGCTGCCAACCTCATTCTCGGAGGATGGAAAAATATTTCCTGAAAAAATAAAAGAAAATATTGAAAATCTTCTGCGTTTTGATCTTGCAGGAATCCTTATACTCGGATCTAACGGAGAACTGGTTATGCTCACCGAAAAGGAGAAGGAGCAGGCTTACCGTGTTGCCCGGGAAGCAATACCATCTGACCGAACAATGATTGCAGGTACCGGAGGTCAGTCGACAGCCGAAACAATAGAGCGAACGCTTATGGCTGCTGAGTCCGGAGCAGATGCCGCACTTGTACTGAACCCCTTTTACTACAAGGGACAGATGAATGATAAGTCGCTGATTAATCATTATCATAAGGTGGCCGATGCCTCAAAGATCCCTGTGCTGATTTATAATATGCCAGCCAATTCGGGCATTGATATGGAGGCCGGCACCCTGATATCCATCGCACAGCACCCCAATATTGTGGGCTTAAAAGACTCGGGAGGCAATATTGTAAAAATGGGAGCCGTGATAGAAGCGATGCCGGAAGATTTCACCGTACTGGCAGGCTCAGCCAGTTTCCTGCTTCCTGCATTAAGTATCGGTGCAAAAGGAGGAATCCTTGCACTTGCAAATATTGCCCCGGCCTTATGTCTTGATATAAGAAAGGCTTTCCTGGATAATGATCTGAAAAAGGCTGCTGGCCTGCAACGAAAAGCAATTGAAGCAAATACTGCTGTAACAAGGAAATGGGGGGTGCCTGCCCTTAAAGCAGCCATGGACTATACAGGCAACTACGGTGGTCCTGTCAGGGAGCCCCTGCTTGAGTTTGACAGGGCATTATTGCCGGAACTATACAGGATAGTGGATAAAGTTATCCCGGCCTAGCGACCAGAATATTGCAGTTTCACTACCGGAAGTAAGTTAGAATTTAACAAAAGAATATGGAACATAAACTTTTAATGATACCCGGGCCTGTAGAATTTGACCCGGAAGTAAATGCTGCGGTTGGCGAAGCAACAGTCAGCCATGTTGCTCCCGATTTTATAGAGAGTTTCGGACGATCGCTTGAACTGATGCGTAAAGTATGGGAAGCACCCGGCGGACAACCCTTTATACTTGCCGGCTCGGGAACCCTTGCCATGGATACGGCAGCCTGCAACCTTATTGAACCCGGTGATCACGCACTGGTGCTTTCAACAGGTTATTTCGGTGAGCGTTATGCTGAACTGCTGACACGCTATGGAGCCAGGGTTGAGGTGCTCAGATCAGAGCCAGGCTATAGTATTGATATTGGGATAGTTGAAGCAGAATTGAAGAAACATGATTATAAATTACTTACATTTACTCATGTAGATACCTCAACTGCGGTAAGGGTAGATCCTGAGCCCCTGGGAAGGCTGGGCCGGGAATATAATGTTCTTACCATACTTGATGGGGTATGCTCGGTTGCAGCCGAAGAGATTTACCAGCAGGAATGGGGTATTGATGTTGTTTTAACCGCTTCGCAGAAGGCAATCGGCGTACCTCCGGGACTGGCCCTGCTTGTTGTTTCTGAAAGAGCCATGAACACATGGAGGGGCCGGAAGACAAAGGTTGCTAATTATTATGCCGACTGGACAAACTGGCTGCCAATAATGGAGGCTTATGAAGACAGGAGAGCATCGTACTTTGGCACGCCCGCAGTAAATCTTGTTAAAGGGCTCGACATCAGCCTTCAGCAGATACTGGCAGAAGGCAATGCTGTCCGTTTTGCCCGGCATAAGCTGGTTGCAGATTCTTTCAGAGCAGGTCTTGAGGCGCTTAATATAAAACAGATACCTGTAAGCACCGCTTTGGCAGCAAACACATTGTCCGCTCCCTATTACCCTGAAGGCATTTCAGGTGCAGAACTTATTGCTGCCATTAATAATTCGGGGGTTGTAGTTGCAGGCGGACTGCATCCTGATCTCAAATCAAAATATTTCAGGGTTGGCCATATGGGATCAGTTTCAGAATATGATCATATCCTTGATACAATAGGGGCTATTGAGAAAGCCCTGGCTCAGCTGGGCTATAATTTTACAGAAGGCTCAGGAAGAGAAGCAACTTATAAGATGTTGAACAATGGCAGCAGCTAAGCTGTCTGTATAGTATGGCACGTGCTGATGTAAGAAAAGGGAAAATAAACCGGGAAGGACTTGTAAATGCCTTCAGGCTTTACAGTTATCTCAAACCATATAAGTGGGAATATGCACTCGGACTTTTTTTCCTGCTTGGCTCCAGCCTGGCAAATCTTGCATTTCCAAAACTGCTTGGAGATCTTGTAAATGCCGGAAATGAAGGTACAGTTGCCGGAGAAATGGCACGTATAGGGCTATTTCTTATAGTACTCTTACTCGTTCAGTCTGTTTTCTCTTATTTCAGAACTGTACTGTTTTTTAATGTTACCGAAAAATCTCTGGCAGATCTGAGGCAGCAAACCTATAACCACCTTATACGCCTGCCAATTAAATATTTTGAGAAGCATCGGGTTGGGGAACTCAACAGCAGAATATCCTCAGATATATCAATGTTGCAGGAAACCCTTACCTCAACCTTATCACAGTTTATAAGTCAGATAATAATTATTACCGGAGGAATAACACTGCTGGTACTAACTTCGTTCAGGCTAACTATGTTTATGCTGGCAGTTATTCCCGCCATAGTTCTCCTTTCCGTTTTATTCGGAAGATATATAAGGAAACTGTCTAAAAGGGTTCAGAAAGAGATAGCGGTTTCAAATACAATTGTTGAAGAAACTCTACAGGGCATTCAGAGTGTGAAAGCTTATACCAACGAGTTTTTCGAGATGTTACGCTATCGCAAAAAAACAAACGAGATTGCGGAGATTGGCATGCGGAGTGGCAGGTACAGGGGTGCTTTCGGAGCATTTATAATATTTGGCATCTTTGGTGCAATGGTAACGGTTATATGGAAGGGAGCGCTCCTTCTTTCGGAAGGAGCAATCGATCCCGGCCAGCTGTTCTCTTTTGTGATCTATACCGGCTTTATTGCCGGAACGATTGGCGGACTGG
Organism: Marinilabiliaceae bacterium; assembly: GCA_036350795.1. GTDB lineage: Bacteria > Bacteroidota > Bacteroidia > Bacteroidales > VadinHA17 > JAUVKT01. The sequence goes on along the minus strand of JAZBNV010000074.1, from coordinate 11,674 downwards.
CCAATGTATTTACTTCCATCCAGCGTTTTATCGGGGCCACTGAAGATTTATTCGAGGTCTTTGATGAAGAACATGAAGACCTGGCAGAAATAAAAGGTCCTGTTCCGCAGGCTGAGTTGCTGAAGGGAAAAATAGAGTTCAGAAATCTTAACTTTGCCTATCCTTCCAGGCCTGAAGAGCCGGTACTGAAGGAACTCAGCTTTACTGTATTGCCCGATCAGCTGGTAGCCCTGGTGGGTGTGAGTGGTGCCGGAAAAACTACCCTTACATCACTTATCCTGAGGCTTTATAATGTTGAACCTGGTCATATTCTTTTTGATGATAAGGATTATACAACCTTCCCCTTAAGCTCCTTCAGAAGCCAGATATCACTTGTGCCGCAGGATATTTTCCTCTTTGGAGGAACCATAAGGGAGAACATTGCCTATGGCAGGCCGGGTGCCGGTGATGCAGAAATCGAACTTGCAGCCAGCAGGGCAAATGCCCTGGAGTTTATCGACCGCTTCCCTGGAGGCTTTGAGACCCTGGTGGGAGAGAGAGGCACACAACTTTCGGGCGGACAGCGCCAGCGAATAGCAATCGCCAGGGCAGTTTTAAAGAATCCAAGGATACTTATACTGGATGAAGCCACATCATCGCTCGATTCAGAATCTGAGAAGCTTGTGCAGGATGCACTTGAAAAACTGATGGTGGGCAGGACCTCTATTGTTATAGCACACAGGTTGTCAACTATCAGGAAGGCAGACCAGATTTTTGTAATTGATAAGGGGCGGCTTGTGGAGCGCGGAACTCACAAAGAGCTTCTTTCATTACCCGATGGTGTCTATAAAAGCCTTAACGACCTTCAGTTTGGGAGGGTTTAGAGCATGGGGTCTGGAGAATGAGGCGTGGAGCTTGGATGAGTGGAGCGTGACAGGTTTTTGCGCTTTAAGTAATCCCGGGTATTTAATATTACAGAAGCAAGCATTGCCAGGATTAACCCCCACAGGGTTATCTTATCAATGAGATCCTGCTTAAAGTCAAGTCCCGTCAGCCTGTCAGCAAGATATTTTATGTAAGAAACAGGCAGGTTCTCAGCCCCAAGCTTTTCAAGCACATTAAAATGCCACTCGGTCAGTGGACAGTATCCCATTGTACCTACCATTAAGCCAAGCAGCACCCATGAACCTGCCGTAAGCAGCAGGGTGATCAGGTTTGCCTTCCTTGTTTTTATCCAGATCCAGGCAAAGAGGTTAAATATTATCAGCGAGCTATGAAACAGGAGAAAAAATATATCAAGAAGCTTATACATAGTCATAAAATTACGAAAAAAGCTTTATATGTCTTAATAATATCCTCACCAGCTTGCACCCACAAACCTTTAACGTTTAACGTTTAACCTTTAACCTTTAACGTTTAAAATTTAACTTTTATCTTGTAATAGCATTTTAATTTAACTTATTCCTTTATTATGAACGCACCAGGAAAATTAGTCCGTATTCTGTCAATTGATGGCGGAGGTATAAGAGGTATTATCCCGGGGAGAATCCTGATGTACCTTGAGAAAAAGCTGCAGGAGCTTGATAATAATCCTGAAGCCAGGCTTGCAGATTATTTTGATATGATTGCAGGTACAAGTACAGGGGGAATTCTTACATGTACTTTTCTTTGCCCTGATCCCGACAGGGAAGGCAGGCCTAAATTTACTGCGGCTGAGGCTGTTGACCTCTATATTAAAAGAGGCCGGCTAATATTCAGCCGGTCGCTGTGGCAGATAATAAGGAGTGCCTGGGGACTTTTTGATGAAAAGCATTCAGAAAGTGAAATTGAGAGGGCATTTTCAGACTACTTTGGCAATACAAAGCTGAGTGAGTTGCTGAAGCCGTCGCTGGTTACTGCTTATGATATTGAGAGAAGATCGGCTTTCTTTTTCACCGGGCATAATGCTGGTGCAAAGAAGATGGATTTTTTGCTCAGGGATGTTGCAAGGGCTACCTCGGCTGCACCAACTTACTTTGAGGCTGCAGGTATCAGAAGCACCGGAGGTGATTTTTACGCTCTTGTTGATGGAGGAGTCTTTGCTAATAATCCAGCCATGTGTGCCTATGCAGAGGCCAGGAAAACAGACTTTGGGCCGGGATTGAATAAACCTACAGCCATAAATATGGCAATACTGTCAATCGGAACAGGGATAGTAAAAAAACCGTACAGATACAGTATAGCTAAGAGATGGGGTACCCTCGGGTGGATTAAACCGGTAATAGATATTATGATGTCGGGTGTTGCTGAAACAGTTGATTACCAGCTAAAACAGATATTCGACTCGGTAAATATGAGTAAGCACTACCTCAGAATTGCGCCTGATCTGGCTAATGCATCACCCGAAATGGATGAGGTGTCAGAAAAAAACCTGGATGCACTATCGGAGGCTGGTGACCTGGCAGTAGAAAAGTACCTTGCAGATATTGACAGCTTTGCAAAGATTTTAATATCAGGTGGGTAGACTACTTATTTTTTGAGTACTCTGATAGCCGCAGTTAAAGCAGGCTATCTGGTGGAGACACTAAAAGGTGCCGGACCAATTGCAGTTTTTGCAGCTACAAACGAAGCATTTAATGCTCTGCCGGGTTTGTTTTTATTGATCCCGGCTTAGCGTTTATTTCCGGTCAAAGATAATATCAGATCCAGGATTTTTGAGTTATCTTCGTCGGTGTACAACATATTATGCAGTTAAAATGAACGATGGAAGGGGAGATGGCATGTTATTTTTAAGGGATAGCGAATCCATGGAAATTCTGCCGGGTTTAAGAGAAATGAAGATATTTCATCTCGATCTCGGACCTGCCAATAAATCTCTTAAAGACCTTGACCTCACTGATAACCTGGTCTTTAAAGGCTACCTTGAAGGTATGAGGGAAGAATTTGGCTTTGATATTGCAGCAGGGGGCTATAATGAAGAGAGGATTCTCTATTCAAGGAGCAGTCATTTTGGGACAGGTGAGAATGTGCGTACTATTCACCTGGGTGTTGATTTATGGACTGAAAAAGGTTCTGATATCTGTGCCCCGCTTGATGGAATTGTTCATAGCCTGGCCAATAATACTGCCTATCGCGACTATGGTCCCACAATAATCCTGGAGCATAGTATAAGCAATATTAAACTATATACGCTTTACGGGCATCTTTCCTCCGATTCACTTGAGGAGAATTACCAGGGCAAAACTGTGGGAGCAGGTGAAGTATTTGCCCGGGTAGGATCTGAAGATGTAAATGGCAACTGGCCGCCTCATGTTCATTTCCAGCTAATCAGGGATATGGGTGCCTACAGTGGTGATTATCCTGGAGTGGCATCAAAAAAAGACAGAGAAAAATTCCTTTTTCTCTGCCCTGATCCCAACCTGATACTGGGCCTGGATATCTTAAATAAAAAATGAGATCAGCCTTCTATTTTTGCCTTATATCATAGGCAATAAGCACATCTCCATGCCTCTGGTAAAGTATTCCCTGGTTTATAACCGGGTGTGCAAAATGCTCTTTGGTGCCTTTCCTGATCCTGAATGAACCAAGCTCCTTAAGCATTCCTTCATTATATTCCACAAGTCTCATTACACCTCTCTGTTCGTAATAATAGAACAAATTATCTGCAGCTATTAATGCTCCGATACCTATTCGCAGGGAGTCGGTTGTAAGCCCGCTTATGGCATTTACCGACAGCAGGTCGGGTTTTGTACCGGAACTTCCATACAGGTAGTCGCCTGCTTTGATAATACCGCCCATATAACCATTAAACCGGGAGTTTCTCCAGACTTCCTCGATCATGGAACCATCAGCCGATAATTTTAGTTTTACACCGCAGTTGCCATCACCGGCCTGGTAGTAAATGTAGCCTTCATCATAAATAACCGAATTACAGTGAGTATCTCCCAGTCCAAGCTTACGTTGTTCAGGTGTGTAATTATCCTGCTCATGACTCCACAGAAGCTCCCCGGTTTCAGAGTCGAATCCCAGGAGATGGTAGGCTGAAAATGTAACAAAAATATTCCTTTCACCAAGTTCGATCAGTTTGCCCTGGTTATATCCCGATCGTTCCCTGACGCCGGGATTTGTCCAGACCAGTTCACCGTCAAACCTGTTCAGTGCAACTACATTATGTTCTTCTCCACCAGGGGTATAGAAGACCTTGTCACCTTCAATTACCGGTGCTTCAGATATACCGTGGAGTGTTTCAATGCCCTGGAAATCTTTATAGAAATCTTTCCACCATACAATATTCCCTGTCAGGGTCTCAAGACAATAAATATGGCCATAGCCATTAACAAGGTATAGCAGATCTCCCACTATTGTAGGTGCTGATCGCGTTCCGGGAAAAGTTTTCATCCATTCCCTGCCAAGTTTTGTTTCCCATATTTTTTCACCTTCGATGCTGTAGCAGTATATATTGGTAACAGAATCTTTTTCACCTGTAATATAAAAATGAGTTTCGGTAAAGGTAGGAGAGCCATATCCATTCCCAAGGCCATCGATAAGCCATAATTCATCGGGTCCCTCTTCTGGCCATTCTTTAAGCAGGTTTTCTTCATCAAAAATCCCGTCCCTTTCATTTGTTCTCCATTCGTAGATTTTATCTTGTTGTGCCGCGCAGGAGTACATTATAACGGCCATAAACAGAAGTAAATACTTTTTCATAAATATTTAGTTTTATAAGGGCTTAAATATAGCTTTATTGTTAAAAAATAAAACTGTAGTTAATCATTATGTGCAACAGAGTATAATTTTCCTAATTTTATATATCCAAAAAAAGGAAGATGATAAAAAATTCAAGGATTTTGTTGCTCCTTATTCTAGTGGTTTTAATTACAGGCTGCAGCGAGAACAATGTGCCTGGCACTAACACCTTAACTACCAGGCCACAGAGAGATACCATCGGTTTTGCACAGTATAACTGGCAGATGGACAGTATTATGGCCCGGATTTACAGGCAGGGATGGAAGAAGGACGATAGTAAGACCTGGAAAATGGCTCTTTGTCCCCATGACGATTACACCTATGTCGGGGATATGTACCCCGAAGTGCTTCAGAATGTTAAAGCATCTACTATTATTATGTTGGGTGTTGCCCACAGGGCTGCTGCACTCGGGCTTGAAGATTCACTTATCTTCGATTCGCATACCTACTGGAAAGGACCATGGAAGGATGTAAGGGTATCTGCTGCCAGGGATGAGCTGTACAGGCTTTTAAGTGAAGATGTGGCTATCGTAAGTGATACTATGCACAGGCTGGAGCATTCACTGGAATCAATGATCCCCTTTCTGCAGTATTATAAGCGTGAGGTAGAGATAATCCCTGTTCTAGTCCCGGCAATGAGTCCCCGGCGTATGGAAGAAGCAGGAAAAGCGCTGGCAACGGCCTTAAAAGAAATTGCCGATAGGAGAAATTGGCTATGGGGTGAGGATTTTGCTATAGTTGTAACCACTGATGCCGTTCATTACGGAACAGAAGACTGGGGTGGTAAAAATTATGCAAGCTTTGGTTGTGATGATGAAGGTAACCAAAAGGCCAGGGACTACGAGATGGAGCTGATAGCTAATACACTCGCTGGCCCTGTAAGCCCTCAAAAGATCAGCTTATTCAACAGCTATACCCTTAATCCCGCGGATTACAGGGAATATATATGGACATGGTGTGGAAGGTACTGTGTTCCCGTAGCACTATATACGGCTTATTACCTTAACCCGGAACAGGGTATTGATGGTGAGCTGCTGGAATATTCAACAAGCATTACCCGTGCACATATTGAGGTGGATGATATCGGAATGGGCAGAACAGCTATTGCCACCGACTGTCACTGGGTGGGCTATGCAGCAGTGGGTTACAGGTAGAGAGGGAGAGAGGGGGAGAGTGGGAGAATGGGAGAATGGGAGAGTGGGAGAATGGGAGAATGAGAGAGTGAGAGAGTGGGAGAGTGAGAGAGTGAGAGAGTGGGAGAATGTATGTATACGGGATAGGGGGAGACCGGAGCAGGGTAACAAAAACAAAATATATAAGTAACATTTATTTAACATCGGTGACCTTGATTATTAATACTTTTGTAACATATTATTAATGATTGGTTTGCTTTATGCCAGTTGTGCAGGCAGGTCGCTAAAGAGAATAGAATATGTTACAAAGGGTTCTGGTTGTGGATGATGAAATGGATATCAGGGATATCCTTAAATTCAACCTCAGGTCTGAAGGATATATTGTTGATACGGCTGAATCGGCTGAAGAAGCCCTCAAACTGAATCTTGAATCATACGACCTCTTCGTCCTTGATGTAATGATGGGACCGATGTCAGGCTTTAAACTTGCCGATACTATCAGGGCAGATCTCAGACTTGATACCCCTTTCCTTTTTCTTACTGCCAGAGATGAAGAGAATGACCTTCTTACCGGTTTCAGTCTTGGAGCCGACGATTACATAAAGAAACCTTTTTCCATTGTTGAAGTAAAGGCCAGGATCAAAGCTGTGCTTTCAAGAAGCTCTGCCTCTAGAAATGAAGACCTGGTCCGGTTCGGGCCTTTATCATTCGATCGCATAAGGAAAGAGGTCAGGGTGAATAACTCTGTTATTGATTTAACCAAAAAGGAATACCAGCTGCTGGAAATGCTTGTTGAAAACCGGGAAAGGTTTACTCCAAGGGAAGAGATACTCGACAGACTCTGGTCAGATACCTTTGTTACTGAAAGAACCGTGGATGTTCACATGGCCAGGCTCAGGAAACGCCTGGGTAGATTCGGGTCTTCAATAAGGTCCAAATCCGGCTATGGATATTTTATTGATTTAAGTAAGATATAGCTTATGCTAAAAGGATTCTTCAGGGATCGTATTTTTACATATTATTTCCTGGTAATTATATTCTTCACTACCATCGTAGTTATATTCCAGTATAACAGGGAAAAGAAATTCCGCCAGGCCCGCTTTGAGACCACCCTCGACAATGTTGTATCAACTGCAAACAACTTCCTCCGGGTAAACAGGACCGACACCCTTAATGATTACACTATACTGGATTCATTAATAGCAATAATACCGGTAAAGGATCTCAGGCTGACAATAATTGACACCTCAGGCCTTGTTCTGTTCGACTCCTTTGTTGAAGATTATAAAAATATGGAAAACCATTCAGACCGTCCTGAGCTTATTGCTGCTATTAAGGGTCTTACAGGATCTTCAGTAAGAACATCATCAACAACCGGCAAGGAATATTTCTATTATGCACACAGGTTTAATGACGAAATTATCAGGGCTGCTGCCGAGTATAATTATGAAGTAAGGTCATTCCTGAAGATAGACAAGTTATTTTTCCTGGTGGTACTACTACTCTTCCTGCTGGTGTGGACTGCACTGGTTCTTGTATATTTAAGGTTTAAGCGCGGCACTTCAAAACTCAGGGAATTTGTTTCAATGGCACATGGCAGCGGAGAACTTGATAAGCTGGAATTTCCGAAGAATGAACTTGGCTTTGTTGGTAAGCAGATAATTGATATTTACGAAGAACTGAGATCAAAGAGCTACAGGCTTGAGACAGAACAACAAAAAATATTCAGACACCTTCACACAATGGAGGAAGGTATTGCAATCTTTAACTCAGACAGTGAACTTGTACTTTCGAATGAGGCCTTTCTAAAAAACATAAACCTTATTGCCAGCAGGCAGATTAACTCACCTGGTGAGGCTCTTTCAGTAAAAGCGCTGAAACCTGTCAAGAAATATCTGGGTAAAGTGCTTTTTAACCCTGTTCTGGACCTTATCGAGAAAAAGAACTTTACAGAGCTGGTAATAAGTAAACAAAACAGGTATTTCCTGGTAAGATGCAATACCTATAATGACAACAGTTTTGAAATAATAATAAAGGATATAACGAAAAGTGAAAAAAACAAGGTACTCAAGCAGGAGCTTACCTCCAATATTGCCCACGAGCTAAGGACACCGGTTACTTCAATAGTTGGTTACCTTGAAACTGTCCTGTCGACACCAGAACCGGCTGAAGATCAGAAGAAGACTTTCCTGGAAAGGGCGCGCGCACAGGCTGAAAGACTGGCCGAACTGATAAATCATATTTCAATAATAAACCGGCTTGAGGAAAATCCACATTTCTACCAGCACGAAGAAATAAATGTGGTGGAGGTAATCGATGAAGTTCTTGGCAGTATGCATATGAAGCTTGACCATAAGAATATTGCTGTTAAGGTAAATATTGATGCTAAACTGAATATCACCAGCAACAGACCACTTCTACATTCCATCTTTCAGAACCTGCTCGAAAATACTATTAATTATGCAGGTGAAAACCTGGAAGTCAATATTTCAAAGTACTACGAAGACGAACTATTTTACTATTTCAGATATTCCAACACGGGCAACAGTATCCCTGAAAAACACCTTAACAGGTTATTTGAAAGGTTTTACAGGATAGATGAAGGCAGAGCCAGGAACAGGGGTGGCTCCGGCTTAGGGCTTGCCATCGTAAAGCATGCGGTACTTTTCCATAAAGGCCAGATTACAGTTAAAAACCTGGAAAATGGAGGAGTTGAGTTTCAATTTACCATTTCGCGTAAGCTGTAGGTATTTGGCCTGCAGAAGCAGGCACTTCATTCTAAGTGGATCTTATCATATTTCATTTTTTTTCATGCAGGCAGGACTTCCTGCAGGTTTTTTTTTACTCAGGAGTTTCAGAAGATAAGCAATTGTGATATTTTAGCCTGCTGGAACAAAACCATATGTTATGAAAAAATTATTATTGCTAATCCTGCCAGCTATTATCATGTCGTGTAGCGATAATAGCGATAAAATACCTGTTTATGCCTGGATGTCGGGCCCAGGGTCTTCTACTGACGAAGAACTTGCAGAGTCTTTTAAAGTTCTTCATCAAAGAGGAATTGACGGTCTGATGTATTCTGCAGGCCATAATCCGGAGGTTTATGCAAGACTCGGTAAGCTTGCCAAAAAGGAAGGCATGGAATTTCATGCCTGGATTCCAACAATGGTACAATCAGGCCCCGGTCTGGAAAAGGAGCTGTATGCGGTTAACGGACTTGGAGAATCGGCCCTTGATAAACCGGCATATGTGGCTTACTATAAATTTCTTTGTCCTAACAGGAGCGGTAGCCTCGAATTCCTGAAAAATCTGTATGGTCCTGTGGCCGATGTCCCTGAAGTAGATGGCATCCACCTCGATTACATAAGGTTCCCTGATGTAATACTCGCCAGGGGCCTGTGGGATAAATACGGACTTGTTATGGACAGGGAATATCCACAATTTGACTATTGCTATTGCGATTCGTGTGTGGCTGATTTCAAAAATCAGAGCGGAATTAATATACTGGAGGTGGAAGATCCATCGCAGGTAGAGGAATGGAAACAGTTCAGGTATGATCTTATTACAGATCTTGTGTCTGAGCTGGCAGAACTGGTTCATTCAAAGAATAAGCTGATAAGTGCAGCAGTTTTCCCGGGCCCAAACTCTGTAGCAAAGAAAATTGTCAGACAGGAATGGGATAAATGGGATATTGATGCTTTTTATCCCATGAATTACAATGATTTTTACCTTGAAGGAACAGAATGGATAGGCGAAGTCTGTAAAGAAGCCACTGAGGCAGTCGGGCAGCCTGTATATAGCGGATTATTTATCTGTCCGAACCCGGAAAAGAAAAGCGAGCAGGCAGATCCTGAGAATCATGGACTTATCCCATCTGAGATTGGTGCTGCGGTAAGGGAATCTGTTGAGAACGGAGCTGCCGGTATATGCCTTTTCACCCCGGGACGTATGACTGATGAGGGATGGAAAGAGCTGGAACTGGCGCTTAAAACGGTAAAGGGTGAGAGCAGGATAAAAAGCAGGCAGTAATAGCGACCTATATGAGCATCAATGAAGGCTTAAAAAGAAAGATTGGTCTCTGGGGCCTGGTTTCGAATAATATTAATATAACGGTAGGAGCAGGTATTTTCCTGCTCCCTGTTATTATTGCCCGGCAGCTGGGTACTGCAAGTATCCTGGCCTACCTGGTTTGCGGTATTCTTATTATGCTCATAATGATGTGCTTTGCCGAGGTCGGTTCTGTTATTACCAGGAGCGGCGGACCCTATTCTTATATTGAAGAAGCCTTTGGTAGCTTTGCAGGCTTCCTTACCACAAATATTTTTATTTTCGGCGGAGCAGTTATGTCAAACGCTGCCGTTGCTAACGGGCTGGCTGATACGCTTGCTTACTATATACCGCTCTTCGATGTAAACTGGTTCAGAGTACTGTTCTTCTTTCTGATGTTTGGAGGCTTTGCCATAATTAATGTTGTTGGTGTTTCGCAGGCGATGAAGCTGGTTAATTTCAACACTGTTGCAAAACTTACCCCGCTTCTGCTTATCGCATTGCTGGGCTGGGTATTTATAAAGCCCGAAAACCTGCAATGGGAAGCCATGCCTCGCCTGGGTGATATCGGCGAAATGTCGATGGTACTTATTTTTGCATTTATAGGAGGAGAGACTGCTTTAAATGTTAGCGGTGAGATTAAGAACCCTGCACGTACAATCCCCCGAGGCATACTTCTGAGTGTACTTGGTATTGTTATACTATACATCCTTATTCAGTATACTGTCCAGGGCGTGCTGGGAGATGAAATGGGAGAGTATGCTGATGCTCCGCTGGCTGAAGCTGCTTTCAGAATGATCGGTCCGCTGGGCGCGTCAATTGTAATTATTGGAACCTCGTTTGCCATGTTTGGCAACCTCAGCGGAATGGTACTTAATATGTCGAGAGTACTTTTTGCTTCTGCCAGGGACAGGGTTATTAAATCGAGAGCCCTTGCAAGTGTTCATCCCAGGTATGCCACACCATGGGTCTCTGTAATTGTATATGCTTCGTTGGGTTTTATTTTTGCTACGGTAGGTGAGTTTAAGCAGCTGGCTCTCCTCTCAGGGTCGTCATACCTGCTGATTTATCTCGGTGTGGTTTTATCGGTCATCAAATTCAGGATAAAAGGAGATGAGACAGGGTCGGGACGCACTTTCAGAGTGCCGGGCGGCTATACCATTCCTATTATATCTGTAGTAGCGATATTGTGGTTTCTTTCAAGCCTGCCGGGCCGTGAACTGATGGCTATGCTTATTTTTCTTTGCATCCTTACACTGGCTTTCTTTATTCTTAAGCTTTTTTCCCCGATAAAATAATGTTGCTGCACTTATTTAAGAAAAGGTGCTCCATATTGCCCTTGTACGGGCCTTACTGGCTAAACCTTCCTTACTTATTCTTGATGAAGCATTTGCATATATGGACGATGCCAGTATCGACAGAGTACTCAGTATAATTCCACGTGATATAATAAGCATTGTGGTTTCAAAAAACCCTGTGGTTAATAAGTTTGTGGATAAATCCTTCCGGCTAAAAGACGGAATCATTGCTTAATAGTTTGTAACTTGTAAACTTGTAAGCCTGGATCCCTGGCTAAGTACTATATCTGCCGGGCAATGACATACAGGCTGTAAACCAAACTAATAAACCATAACTTTTAACTTTTAACCTTTAACCTATAACCTTTAACCTTTAACCTATAACCTTTAACCTTTAACCTTTAACCTTTAACCTTTAACCTATAACCTATAACCTTTAACCTTTAACCTTTAACCTATAACCTATAACCTTTAACCTTTAACTTATAACCT
>JAZBNV010000073.1:0-11340 GCA_036350795.1 Marinilabiliaceae bacterium | reverse complement strand
ATTAACCACATTCCCTCCGGATATTCCAAGGTTTTCACCGTCAAAGGAAAGGGTCTGGTCGTCGCTTGCAGGATCTCCAGGAGGTCCCTGCGGACCCTCTGGCCCCGGTTCAAGCGACCTGGCTGCATAGAGTGCATAGGGAACACTTAAAAACTGCATTGTTCCAACTTCCAGATATACAGAATTGAATTTTATTTCAACCCTGAGATAATGTGCATCCATCTCCCATGTAATCTCATCAAAGGTATTCTTCTCGCCTCCTACAGGATTCCCATCCCCGATAATCAGTGAAAACACCCCATAACGGGAAGTTCTTACCATGTTATGTACTTCCTGGTACTCAAGAACTCCCTCGGTACTACCCGACAGAATGCTAAACCTTACATCAATATCCTGGCTGGAAATTTCGTTCCCGTTAGCATTCCTGGCAATTGCCTGATAATTTATACCAAATGGAACCTGCTGAGCAAAAACAGCACACGTGGCAGCAAACAAAAATATCAGGCAAAGTGATCTCCTTAAGAAATACATCATTTTCATCATTTAAGTTAATTAACTAAAGTTTCTCGACCTTAAAAATCCTGGAAATAGAACCGTCACTGGTAGCAACTTTCATTATATAGGTGCCACGCTTATAAGTGGATAAATTCAACGTTCTTATATCCCAGAATTGTCCAACGCAAGAATAGTCATTTTTGAAATATAATGCACCATTCAGCCCGTAGAATGAAATCTGGTATTCGGTGCTTTCAGAACCAAACATCTCTACAGTGAGAATATCATAAACAGGATTGGGATATACCTTTACCCCCTGGCCCAAAGGGTTGGGTGGCCTTAAATCTTCAGATACCGAAGGCTGCTGAAAACCCTGTGTAAGTTCCAGTGCCTCAGTACGAATATATTTTACTACCGGCTCCCCGATTGTCTGACTGACACAGTACCCATCAACAAACGAAACCGTTGCCAATGGTACCAATACCTGTCGTGAGACACTCTGAGAGTGTAGAATACCACCTAATAGTGAAAATGCTATTATTACTATAATTCCCCTTTTGTACATAACACTCAGGTTACATGCGGATGACAAATATATAAAAAAAAACTTATTAACAAAATTTCAACAATTTGTTTATTTGCAGTCAGCCGCATAAAAGCAGGGGCTCTCCGACATACAAATGGCCGAACTTTCCGGGCATGAGCAATAAGTTTTTAATTTACAGTCTGGTATAGTATATCATATGGGCATATTATTCCGGCCCCGGAATTGAGGAATTGAAATATTATTGCGAACTTACAGTCTGGTAATAATTATCCGGCCAGAGACCAGTTTCTTATATGAATATTGCAGTTAATACCAGGCTTCTTATTGACGACCTACATGGTGGTATTGAATGGTTCACTTACGAAAGCCTGCGTCGAATTACTGCGGCAAACCCCGCCCATAAGTTTTATTTTATTTTCGACAGGCAATACGATGAAAAATTTGTATTCTCATCAAATGTTGAGCCCCTTGTTCTCGGGCCAAGGGCAGTCCATCCCCTCCTGTGGCACTACTGGCTGCAATACAGGGTAAAACCGCTACTTAAAAGAATCGGTGCAGATATTTTCCTGTCGCCCGATGGAATGATTCCTCTGGGAACGGGAATCCCTTCCATTCCTGTAATTCACGATATAAACTTTATGCACAGGAAAAAAGATCTTCCTTTTCTCAAATCACTTTACTTCAGGCAGCGCTTTAGAAAGTTTGCCCTCGAAGCCTCAAGAGTAGTAACCGTATCAGAATTTTCAAAGAAGGATATGGTTGATACATGGGGAATTAATCCGGAAAAGATTGATGTTGTATATAATGGTGTTTCTGAAGAATATTTCCCTGACAATACTGCGAATGACCTGGTTCCTGCCGGCCCCTACTTCCTTTTTGTCGGGAACCTGTCGCCAAGAAAAAACGTAGCCAACCTGCTAAGGGCTTTTAATATATTCAGGGATAAAAGCGGAACAAAGCATAAACTCATAATTGCCGGCGAAAGATTTTTCCTTAATGGTGAAACAGACCGGGTAATAGGGGCATCAAAATATAAAGAAGATATCTTACTGGTTGGGAAAAAAAGTCGCACTGAATTGAGAATGCTCTACAGCAGGGCCGAGGCGCTCGTATTTGTGCCCTGGTTCGAAGGATTCGGAATACCGGTGGTAGAAGCCATGAAATGTGCCACCCCTGTTATCACATCATCCACCACTTCTCTTCCCGAAGTAGGAGGCGATGCAGCAATTTATGTTAATCCGGGCAGGCCGGCTGAAATTGCATCAGCTATGCAGAAGCTGTTAAGAATGAACGGCCTGCGTAGGGATCTTCTTGAAAAAGGCAGAATCCAGGCCAATAAGTTCAGCTGGGATAATACAGCTGCTGGTCTGTGGGAAACGCTTATAAAATCAATTAAACTCTAATAATATGTTGAGATCTTTCTTCAGTAGAAAACTTATTGAGGCCGGTTGCGATGAAGCCGGGCGGGGTTGCCTTGCCGGTCCGGTGGTTGCAGCGGTTGTTATACTGCCAAAACGATTCAAGCATGATGTGCTCAACGATTCAAAGAAGCTAAATGCTGCCCGGAGAGAGAGCCTGAAGGAAGAAATAAAGGAAAAAGCTATTGCATGGAATATTGCAATGGTCGACAATCACGAGATCGACAGGCTTAATATACTGAGGGCAACATATAAGGCCATGCATCTTGCCATTGAGGGCCTGGATAAAAAGCCTGAGCTATTGCTTGTTGATGGAAATAATTTCATCCCCTTTAAGGAAATACCCTTTAAAACAATTGTGCAGGGAGATGGTAAGTTTCTGTCGATAGCCGCAGCTTCGATACTTGCCAAGACTTTTCGTGATGAGTATATGAATAAACTGCACGAAAAACATCCGGAATATAAATGGAATACTAACAAGGGATACCCAACGCAGGAACACCGTGATGCCATTGCAGAGTACGGATCAACGGATTTCCACCGTAAGACCTTTAACCTGGGCGACTCTCAGCTCGACCTGTTTTAGGTTCTTTTTACTGTAAATATTTTACTATATATTTGATTCCTTTAAAATTAAACAAACACAAACTTATACATTCATGAAAAGATTATTAACTATTCTGTTTGCCGCAATAATCGGCTTTAATGTACACATTAAGGCTGATGAGGGAATGTGGCTGCTAACAATGCTCGACCAGCTTAATATGGGGACTATGACCGAGATGGGCCTTAAGCTGTCGGCTGATGAAATTTATAACCTTAACCAGACAGGGGTTGCCAATGCCGTAGTAAGCATGGGACGCGGATTCTGCACCGGAGAAATCGTTTCATCCAAGGGCTTGCTGTTTACCAATTATCACTGTGGAAGAGGTTTCGTACAGAGCCACTCAAGCGTTGAACATGACTACCTGAAAGATGGTTTCTGGGCAAAAAGTATTGACGAGGAACTGGCTAACCCTGGACTCTATGTAAGGTTCCTTATAAGAATTGAAGACGTTACAGAAAAGGTGCTGAAAGACGTAAAAGACGATATGTCAGAGCAGGAAAGGGCTGATGTTATCGGGAAGGTAAGAACTGAATTACAGAATGCAGCAACCGAAGGCAATCATTACAGTGCAACGGTTTCATCTTTCTTTGGAGGTAATAACTACTACCTGATTGTTTACGAATCTTTTAACGATGTAAGGCTTGTTGGTGCACCACCTGAGTCGATAGGCGAATATGGTGGCGATACCGATAACTGGGAATGGCCAAGACATACCGGCGACTTCAGCATATTCAGGGTTTATTCAGGCCCCGATGGTTTACCAGCCGAATACTCAGAAGAAAATATTCCTCTTAAGCCTAAGGCCTTCCTTCCTGTGTCAATAAAAGGACTTAAGGAAGGTGATTTTGCAATGACCTTCGGTTACGCTGGAAATACAACAAGGTACAAAACTTCGTATGAGATTGAAGAAGATATGACTATCACTCACCCCAACAGGGCAAAACTGAGGGAGATTGTACAGGATATCTGGATTGAAGACATGATCGCTGATCAGAAAGTTTATATCCAGTACTTCAATAAGCATAACGGATCTGCCAACTACTGGAAGAACTCTATTGGTATGATGGAGGCTATCAACAGGCTTAATGTTAAGGCCGACAAAGAAAAGATTGAAAAGAGATTTGCCGAATGGGTTAATGCAAAACCAAAAAGACAAAAGACTTATGGAGAAGCTCTCGACCTCATAAAAACCTCGGTTGCAGCCAGGGCAAACAGCATGAACCTTAACCAGTATATGAATGAATGTTTCGGACAGGGTACCGAGCTTACAATGTTCTCCCTGCGTTCCGGCGGACTGGTTACAGCGCTTAAGAGCGACGACAGTAATACCATAGAAAGGGCAAAAGAAAGACTGCTACAGATGTCTGAGGCATTTTATAAGGATTATAATCCACCAACTGACCTCAAAACCACTGCAGCTATGTTCTCGGCCTATAAAAATGATATCGATAAAGAATACTGGCCTGCCTTCTTCACTACAATTGATGAAAAATATAATGGAGATGTTGCAATGTTTGTAAAGGAGATGTTCGATAATTCAATCTATTCCTCCGAAGAAAAGTTTATGGCTGCCATTGAAAATCCAACACTTGATGTTTTTGAAAATGACCCGGCATACAAAACTGCCTCAGATATCAGGGAACTGGCAATGAAGATTCAGGGCGAATCTGATCCTGAAGCCAATACAAAGTTAAACAGGGGAAGGAGACTTTATATTGCAGGATTAAGGGAAATGGATCCTGAAATAGTAAAATATCCCGATGCAAACTCATCAATGAGATTATCCTATGGCTCAGTTAAACCTTACCAGCCCAAAGACGCTGTTGTATACAAATGGTATACAACTGATAATGGGATAATGGAAAAATACAAGCCCGGAGACCATGAGTTCGATCTTAAACAAAAACAGATTGACCTCATTAATGCAGATAAATTCGGACGCTATGCTGACGAAAACGGATACCTCCCGGTGTGCTTCCTTACCACCAATGATATTACAGGCGGTAACTCGGGCAGCCCGGTTATAAATGGAAACGGCGAACTTATCGGACTCGCTTTCGATGGCAACTGGGAAGCACTGAGTGGCGACATTATTTTCAACGACGAGCTTCAGAGGTGTATTAATGTCGACATCAGGTATGTACTGTGGGTAATCGATGTATTTGCAGGTGCACAGAATCTTATCGACGAAATGGAAATCAGGGAATAACACTGATTAAAGACAAATATCACAGCAAGAGGCTGTCTCAAAAGTATAATATTCTTGTCATCCCGAGTTTATCGAGGGATCTAAATGTTTGATAATCAAGACCTGGATTCCTCGCATTCGCTCGGAATGACAAAGATTGCGCCCTTTTGAGACAGCCTCTTTCTCTTTAAACACCCGTCTTAAAAATTCCGGACATTTAAACTCTAACAACTTACAGCAGTCATGTTAATTTATTAATCTGTTAAACTCCTCAACTTTTAAACTTTTAAACCTTTAAACTTTATCAACTTTATCAACTTTTTAAACTTTATCAACCTTATAAACCATCTTCCAATTATCTTTGCAGCCATAAAAACAACTGTACAATCTACCTGGAATGAGTTTTAGCATAAAAGAGATACTCGCAGCCTTTATGGTTTTGTTTGCCATAATAGATATTTTTGGATCGGTTCCGATTATCCTCGATATCAAGTCAAAGGCCGGAGAGGTAGGATCAGGCAAAGCCTCCCTTGTGGCTTTTATTATATTTTTATTGTTCTTCTTTGCCGGAGAGCCTTTACTGGCGCTCTTTGGAGTCGATATCCAGTCTTTCGCAATTGCCGGCTCGCTGGTAATACTTTTACTCGGACTCGAAATGGTAATGGGAATAGAACTCTTTAAGCACGATGCTCCGGGCGGAGGCACAATTGTCCCGATAGCCTTCCCTCTTATAGCTGGCGCAGGCTCAATTACCACTCTGCTTTCGCTTAAGGCAGAATATGAAACCGTTAATATACTTATCGCTCTTACATTGAATATGATAGTGGTGTTCCTGGTCCTGAAACTAACCTCAACCTTCGAACGCCTCCTTGGTCCTGCCGGGATTCATATCCTAAGAAAAATGTTTGGTATTATTCTGCTTGCAATTGCAGTAAAACTATTTATTACAAATACCGGTATAATACTTCCTCATGCCAGCTGAAATAATAATATATACTGATGGTGCCGCAAGGGGCAACCCGGGTCCGGGAGGATACGGTGTACTGCTTCTGGCCGGGAAACACCGGAAAGAAATTTCACAGGGATACAGGCTTACCACAAATAACAGGATGGAACTGCTTGCTGTAATAGCTGGCCTGGAAGCACTTAAGAATCTGGGATCAGATGTAACAGTTTTTACAGACTCAAAATACGTTGCAGATGCAGTATCAAAAGGCTGGGTCTTCGACTGGGAACGCAAGGGTTTCAGGAAAAAGAAAAACCCTGATCTCTGGAAACGTTTCCTGATAATTTACAGGAAGCATAATGTTACATTCAGGTGGGTTGAAGGACATGCAGGTATTCCCGGAAACGAAAGATGTGATAAACTGGCCGTTGAAGCTTCATTGTCAGATAATTTACCGGCCGACACCTGGTACGAAGAACAGAGGGAGAAAGAGCCCGGGCTTTTTGAATAGACATTATTTTTATTTATTTTTCCACACTTTAAGTTTATATTTATTAAGGACTGGCCGGGATGGACATACTCAAAGTTATTAAAACAGATAATACTCCTGAGATATTTTTAAATCACCAGGAAAAGAAATTTTATATTAGTGGCATAAGCCGCCCGGAAGATGTAAGCGAGTTTTATCAACCCGTTGTGGAATGGATGGAACATTACCAGGACTACCTCTGTACCTATGAACCAGAGCGCTACTCAAAGGATGATCCAATGGTCTTTAAATTCAATTTTGAGTATTTCAACTCATCCACCGCCAAGTTTCTTTTCGATATACTTACCTCAATTAAAAACCTGGCTGAATGTAATATCCCGGTACAGGTTGCCTGGGTTTACGATATGGAAGATACAGATATGAAAGAGGCCGGTGAAGACCTCTCTATACTCGTCGGTCTTGAATTCGAATATATCGCATACGAATTATAAATGAGAGGGCAAAAAGAACTGTACGAACTGCTGCACCGGCTAAATATCCCCTATAATTACAGAGAACATCCACCTGTTGCTACCGTTGAGGAAGCCAGGAAGTACTGGAAAAACATAGATGCCGGCAGGTGTAAAAATATTTTTCTACGCAACCATAAAGGCAACAGGCACTACCTGGTTATAATAGAACATCTGCAGAACCTGGTTATGAAAGACCTGGAGCAGAGATTAAAACAGGGTAAACTAAGCTTTGCATCTGAAGAAAGACTTATGAAATACCTCGGGATTACCCCGGGCTCAGTCAGTCCCTTTGGCATTATCAACGATACAAATCATCACGTCCACCTCTTTATCGACCAGGAACTTCTTAATTTTGAAAAACTTTCATTCCATCCCAATATAAATACAGCATCGCTGGTTATTAAAAGGGATGATCTTGTGAGGTTTATCGAGTATAATGAAAATACCTACGAATTCATTAAACTCTACGACTGATCCATGCTAATGGCGGGCTCAGCCTCTTTTCCATATTAATATCCCGCCTGAATCGCGGCTCAAATATCAATCAGAGCCAATGTTAATAAACTTTAACAATTCTCATGTTGCTGATTATATGTATGTTATCTCACAGGCACAAATAAATCCAATACATATTGCAACAAGTAGTTGCCTTAGCCGTCATTTATATGTTTAACACCAAACCTGAACACCAATATGAAAAATTACCTGTTCCTGATCTTACTAACGGGGATCTTTATTAATACTTACTCCCAGGAGCTTCCTAAAAAAATCTACAGTGCATACCGGGTATCGGAAGCACCTGTATTAAACGGAGAACTGGACGATATATGCTGGACACAGAATGAATGGGAAGGCGATTTTACCCAGCACGAGCCCTATGAAGGTAGAAAACCCAGCCAGCCAACCGAATTCAAGATTGGCTTTGATGACCTGAACCTCTACGTTGCAATGAAGGCCTATGACTCATCTCCTGACAGTATTACCAACCGGATGAGCAGAAGGGATAATGCCGATGGTGATATGGTATTTGTGATGATAGACAGCTATCACGACCTCAGAACAGGATTTGTTTTCGGCGTTAGCTCGGCAGGGGTGCGCTTTGATGCGATATGGGCTAACGACGGACAAAACCAGGATGAATCATGGGATCCGATATGGATGGCAAAGGCTAAAATATACGACTGGGGATGGGCTGCTGAGATGAAAATTCCTTTTACCCAGCTCAGGTTCCAGGAAAACTCTGATGAGGTCTGGGGCTTTCTTGCTGCCCGACAGATATTCAGACATAACGAACTTAGTCTCTGGCAACATATACCCAGAACAGCGCCGGGATTTGTTCATGCTATCGGAGAACTGGACGGTATAAAGGAAGTCAGACCCAGGAAACAATTTGATATCACTCCATATGCAGTAGGAGCTGTAAATACATATGAAGCAGAAGATGGAAATCCCTTTGCTGACGGAAACGACCTTAAAGGTAACATGGGTTTTGATGCCAAAATAGGTGTAACCAATAACCTTACCCTCGACCTTACAATGTTCCCCGATTTCGGACAGGTTGAAGCCGACCCTTCCGAAGTAAATCTTTCTGCCTATGAAACCTATTTTGAAGAAAAAAGACCTTTCTTTATTGAGGGAAACAGCATTACAAGTTTTAATGTCGGGCTGGGAGACGGAGACGCCGGCAATGACAATCTTTTTTATTCAAGGCGCATTGGACGAAGACCACATGGCTATCCATCGTATGACCAGGAGACAGGCTTCGCAAAAACACCCCACTTTACCGACATTCTCGGAGCAGCCAAATTAACAGGTAAAACTGAAAACGGACTCTCAATCGGTGTACTTGAGAGTGTAACAAAAGAAGTGAAAGCCGAAATAGACAGTCTCGGTACAAGATCACACCAGGTAATTGAACCTCTTACCAACTATTCTCTTGTAAGATTGCAAAAGGATATAAATGGAGGTAATACAATAATCGGTGGTGCTGCTACCAGCACCATCAGACGACTCGATAACACCGACCTGAAATGGCTCCATAAGGATGCTCTTACTGCAGGAGTAGACTTTGCTCAATATTTTAAAGAGCGTAATTACAAACTCAGTGCTTCGCTGTATATGAGTAATGTCAGGGGATCCGAAGAAGCAATTGCCAGGACCCAGAAATCATCGGCCAGGTACTTCCAGCGACCCGATGCATCACACCTGGAATACGACGATACCCGCACCAGTCTGGCAGGGCACGGAGGAAAACTGGAGTTTGGCAAACTGGGAGGAAGATGGAATTTCCTTTTTATGAATACCTGGTCGAGTCCCGGTCTCGAGATAAATGATATGGGCTATTCCAGGCAGTCGGACCGGATTCTGAATGTGGCGTGGACAGGCTATAACTTTACTGAACCTTTCAGTATTTTCAGGGGTCTTAATCTTAATAATGATGTATATACAGTCTGGGACTTCGGCGGAAACCTGAACGGAGTGGGCTATGAGTATAATATAAATGCAAACTTTAAAAACTTCTGGAACGGTGGTTTTGGCGGTGGATTTAATCTTATGCAGGTATCCAATACCCTTCTGAGGGGAGGCCCCTCGATGCTTGCCCCAAACGGCTGGCGGTTTAACTACAGGCTGAGTACCGATGAAAGAAAGAAAATATCAGTATTTTTCTTCAGCTCTCTTAACGGTGATGAGGAGAATTCATTAAAAAGCAGATCATACAGGGCTTCTGTTACTCTCAGGCCAACAAATACCCTTTTAGTCTCCCTTACCCCGGGTTACAGTACACTTAAAAATGAGCTCCAGTATTTCTTTGCCGATGATGATAATTACATCTTCGCAACTCTTGATCAAAAAATAATATCAATGTCGCTGAGGATAAATTATAATATTACTCCCGACCTTACAGTGCAATACTGGGGACAACCATTTTCGGGTGATTTCAAATTCAGCGATTATAAGATAATTACCGATCCCAGGGCAGAAGACTACAGCGACAGGTTCCATAGCTTTGAAGAAGGTACCGAGATCACAAAAACTGACGGTCGCTACTATATAAATACCACCGAATACAGTGCTGATTTTGACGATCCCGGCTTTAAAAGTAATGAATGGTTGTCAAACCTGGTAATAAGGTGGGAGTTCCTTCCGGGCTCAACTGCCTACCTGGTATGGTCACAAACTAGAGGCTATGAAGGAGGTCCCGGTGAGTACAAACTCGGAGAGAACCTGGATTACCTGTTTACGGATAAAAAGGCCAATAATACCTTCCTGATTAAATTCTCTTACAGAATAGGACTGAAGTAGTAAAGCAAAAGATATCCGGAAACAGGAATTATACCAGTTTCACTTTATCATTTAAGCAATATAATATATCTTGCACTTATGCTGAAACATGGTGGAATAGTATTCTATAAGACAACAAATCTTGATTACCTGCATAAATTCTATACCGGCATCGTAGGAGCTGAGCTATGGCTTGACCAGGGTGGGTGCAGGATTTATAAATTTGGCAATTTACTTTTTGGCTTCTGCCAGAGAACTACTACAGATAAGGGTGCTCTTCTTACTTTCTGTTATCCCGATAAAAAGAAGGTTGATAATATGTACAAAAGGCTAAGCTATATTGCTGATAACGCACCTGTTGTAAACAACGATTACAGGATATACCACTTCTACGCAAAAGATCCCGACGGAAGACCCATTGAGTTTCAATACTTCCTTGACGAAGCTGGATAAAGGATTTCTTTAACCTTTATCCCTTTTCTAATGCAACGCCTACTTCGTTTTCCAGTCGCGTATAATAAGCCTGTCGCCTACCATCGTAACATCCAGCTTCTGTTTCTCGCGCCATCCGAGCTTCTTAATATATTCCATCGGTATGGTGAGTCCGTAACTTCTGCCTCCCGAAAATTTTGTAAGGCTCCTGATGTGTTTCTCGTGTGATTTCCTGTTTGCCATAGCCTGATCTTATTGCCGTTATTATTGCTGTTATTATTGCCGTTATTATTGCTGTTATTATGAGGCTGTCTCAAAAGTATAATATACTTGTCATCCCGAGTTAATCGAGGGATCTAATCATCTGATAATCAAAACCCTGATTTCTCGCATTAGCTCGAAATGACAAAGATTGTGCCCTTT
>JAZBNV010000072.1:0-3979 GCA_036350795.1 Marinilabiliaceae bacterium | reverse complement strand
TATTCTTATTATAACAGGAATATTTGCCGGATCATATCCCGCATTTTTTCTATCGTCAATTCAACCCCTTAAAGTGCTCAAAGGATCATCTTCTGGTGTTGATTCTAAAGCAAATTTCAGAAAAATCCTGGTTATCGCCCAGTTTATAATTGTTGTTGCCCTGATAAGCAGTGCCATGCTAATGTTACATCAGATTAACTTCCTGAAGAAGAAGGAACTGGGCTTTGTTAAAGAGAGTATTATCGTCACAGAGTTTGACCAATTTACAGATATTGAGAAGTTTAAGACCTTTAAAAGGGCCCTGCTTGAGCAGAGTTTCGTACTGGATGTATCGGCAGGAAGTCGTATTCCCTCAGAGGATCTAAATAATTGGGGAGGCATAATACCGGAAGGGGAGACCGAATGGATCAGACTGCCCATTGTTCACGTAAGCTTTGACTATTTTGAGACGCTGGGTATCCCTGCCAAAAGCGGAAGAATTTTTTCAGATGATTTTCAAACAGATATTGATAATGCAATAGTCCTGAATGAATCGGCAGTTAAACTATTGAAGCTTGAAGAAGATCCTGTTGGTCAGAAAGTTGATTTTGTTTGGCCCCGTGCAATGAAAGAGACTATTGGAGTTGTAGGTGATTTTCATTTTGAATCTCTTTATAAGGAAATAGTCCCAACAGCATTCGTGTTATATTACGGAGAGTGCCGTTTGCTTATGCTTAAAGTACAGTCATCAGACATTAATAATTCAATCAGACTGCTTAATGATATTTGTAGCGAATTTTATCCGGAGAGGCTGTTTGAATTTCATACAATGGATGAACAATTTGAAGAGGTTTATAAGGAAGATATCAGAACCTTTCAGCTGATGGCTTACTTTACCTTCCTGGCAATTCTTATTGCATGTGTCGGGCTATTTGGACTGGCATCCTTTATGCTCAGAAGTCGGACAAAGGAGATAGGCATGCATAAAATATTTGGCTCAGGACTATGGCAGGTAATGGTAAAACTTTCAGGAGACTTTGCGATCTGGGTGTTTATTGCCTGTATAATAGCATGGCCATTATCCTGGTTTATGATGAGAAGGTGGCTTGAGAGCTTTGCTTACAGGATTAATATAAGCATCTGGGTCTTTCTTCTTTCTGGTATTATATCATTGCTTCTTGCCCTGGCAACAGTTAGCTGGATATCATGGAGAGCTGCCAGGAAAAACCCGGTAGAATCGTTGCGCTATGAATAGGGTATTACTATTGAGCTTGTAAGCCTGTCAAATATCACCTAATATGTCTTCATTCTGTAATTTTAATTTTTTTTTCTGACAAAATGAACAATTTAAGAATCAGTCTCAGAAACCTCTGGAATAACAGAAGCACATCTCTCATAAATGTATTTGGCCTTACAGTTGCATTAAGCTCAGCAGTCATTATTTTTTCCTGGGTCTATAATGAGCTTAGCTTCGATAAGCATAACATGAATTTTGAGGAAATATATATGCTTGCCTCGGAGTGGAATTATTCGGATGGTAAATCAGACTTTATAATGGAAACACCAACTCCTCTGGGCCCATATATGAAAGATAACTTCCCGGAGGTTATGCAAAGCACACGATTTGCCAAACAGTTTGGCGGCAGGTTCCTTGAATCAAATGGTAAGAAATTCCTGGAGGATGGACTCGCCATTGAGCCATCATTCTTTGACATATTTACAGTCGATTTTATAAGCGGTGATCCGGTTTCTCTCAAAGATAATCCAAATTCCATTTTTATTTCTCAAAGGCTGGCCGGCAAGTTTTTCGGAAAGGAGAATCCTGTAGGCTCTCTAATAACTTTCTTTATAAATCCTGAAGAAACAAGAGATTACGAAGTTTGCGGGGTTTATGGGGATATTCCCACTAACTCATCTCTGCAATTCGATTTTCTTATCCCTCTTACCTTTGATGCCGCTGATAACTGGAATTCATTTGGATACTCTACTTTTCTCCTGCTGCCCACTGAGATAGATAAAACTGATTTGAATAGGATGATAGGGCAATTCTACGATTACGAAAGGATGGGTTTTAATATAAAATGGTACCTGCATTCTTTAAAGGAGATGCACTTTCATAGCGATTTTCAGCTCTTTGTATATCATCCCGGAGATATTCAGTACATATATATTTTTATAATTGCCGGTGTATTTTTATTACTTATTGCTGTCCTGAATTTTATGGGCTTAATAAGTATTTTGATTTCAGGACGGCTAAAAGAGTCAGGAATACGAAAAATAATGGGAGCCTCAGGGAATAAGGTGCTGCGCTTGTATTTAGCTGAACCCCTGATACTGGTTACACTTTCCATCTACCTTACTTTTGCGACTATTGAAGTAATACAGAGTACTTCGGATTTATTCTCAGGAAGCATTCTGCCATCTATTAATCAAAAAAACATATTTTATATATCAGCACTTATACTACTGGGACTTTTTATAGCTCTTATTTCGGGAGTTGTGCCGGGATTGTATATTGCCTCTTTAAGTCCTTTTAAATCATTAAGTCAGCATAAAGAATCAGGGCATGGCAGACTCAGGAAGTATTTAATTATACTTCAGCTAACACTTTCTATTGTCCTCCTGTCTTCGGCTTTCTTAATACAAAAGCAACTGAACTATATCTTCGATAAAGATCTGGGCTTCAAAAAAGATAATATTATTCATGTCCCCCTAAAATATGATAGCAGGGATAGCTACATGCTAATAAAAGAGGAGCTTCTGAATAATCCAATGATTATAGGTGTTACAAATAATTCTCCCTTATTGAGTTCCGGAATTGAAATCCCGGGATGGACCTGGAATGGTATTGGGATTGACCAGATGCATTCCATTGCCAGGATAGAGGCCGACTGCGGTTTTATTAAATTGTTTGACCTGAAATTGGCCCAGGGCGAAAACTTCTCTTCCGATCATGTTAATTCTTTCAAAGCTATCATAAATGAGGAAGCTGCAAAAACAATGAAGATGGCTGATCCGATTCACCAGCATATGCAAATCAGGGGACAGGATTATGAGATAGTAGGAGTGGTAGAGAATTTCCATAGCAGGCATTTTTCACATCAGATCAGACCTACAGCGATTTTGTACCAGGAAAGTGCAGGCAGGCTCTACCTGTCATTTAATGACATCGGGGATAGAGATGAGATTCTTAATTATATAGAAAGTGTTTTCAGGAAACATAATCCTGGTATTCCTTTTGAATATTCCTATTTCTCCGACGATTTTGCCAGAATATACAGGGATGAAAGTCAGATGCTAAAACTATTATTCTATTTTGTTACCCTTGCTTTTATAATTCTCTGTTCTGGTCTGTATGGGTTGTCGAGGCAGGTAGCTCTTCGCAGAACCAAAGAAATTGGTATTCGTAAAGTAAACGGTGCCAGTGTTTTAGAGGTACTGCTGATGTTTGCCAAAGGTTTTACAGGATGGGTTTTAATTGCTTTTCTGATTGCCACTCCTGTAGCATACCTGTTGATGTACAGGTGGCTGCATAACTTTGCTTATAAAACCGGATTGAGCTGGTGGATATTTGCCCTGGCCGGGCTGTCTGCACTATTAATTACCATAATAACAGTATGCTGGCAAAGCTGGAAAGCTGCCAGGCGTAACCCTGTAGAAGTATTGAAATATGAATAATGCATGAAATTGTATACGATACAAAAATCATTCATATCTTCATAGCTTCCTATCAAACTAAAAATTAAAATTATGACAATTCTGGTAGCAGGGGCAACAGGTGCAACGGGTAAAAGATTGGTTGAGGACTTACTGAATCGTGGTCATAATGTTAAGGCTATTGTGCGATCGCCGGAAAGTCTGCCTGAAACCATTAGGAATAATTCTGGCCTGGAGCTTATCGTTGCCAGTCTTTTGGAATTAAGCGACAAGGAGATGCAAAAGTATGTGGCAGGATGTGATGCAGTAGCCTCATGTCTTGGTCATAACCTGACCTTTAAAG
>JAZBNV010000071.1:0-7312 GCA_036350795.1 Marinilabiliaceae bacterium | reverse complement strand
GGGGGATGTAATGTTCCCCCTTTGAAGGGGGAAGACTTTCGCAGAAAGGCAGGGGGATGTAATGTTCCCCCTTTGAAGGGGGAAGACTTTCGCAGAAAGGCAGGGGGATGTAAAAAGTGATGCTATGACCCGCAACAGATTAATTCCGTATAATCCCAATCTTAAGAAATTTGCCAGATTATTGAGGCTTAACAGCACCCTTGGTGAAGTACTACTATGGAATGAGATTAAAAAAAAATCACTTGGATACGAGTTTCACAGGCAGGTACCGGTTGATTGTTACATTCTGGATTTCTATAATCATGAACTGATGCTTGCAATAGAAATTGATGGTTCAAGTCATGACTATAAATATGAAGTTGATTCACAACGGGAAAAGAAACTTGAATCTTATGGTATTACAGTAATAAGATTTGATGAGTGGGAAGTAAGAAAGGATATGAGTAATGTATTAAGAGTTATTGAGCAAGTTATTTCAGAAATGGAAACATCCCCCTGACCCCCTTCAAAGGGGGAACATTACATCCCCCTAACCCCCTTCAAAGGGGGAACATTATATCCCCCGGAGCCCAATCAAAGGGGGAATTTTACATCCCCCTGAGCCCAATCAAAAGGGGGAACCTACAAGATCAAACACACTTTTATTCAGTACCGGATGCACAAAATCTCCAGCTATCTCGGCCAGGGGCTCAAGTACAAAGATCCTTTTATGCATTAAGGGATGCGGTATAATTAACTCTTCACTTTCCATTACAAGATTATCATAGAAGATAATATCAATATCAATAATCCTGTCTGTATATCCGCTCCCGGCCTGAGTGCGTCCCATTTCACCCTCTATTTCCTTTAAAACTCTCAATAACTCATACGCACCGAGCAGGGTTTCGATCTCAACTGCCATATTAAGAAATAAATTCCTGCTCTCATATCCCCAGGCATTATATTCACGCATGCCAGAAGATTTAATAACTCTTCCGGCACTCTCTCCCAGCCTGTCCAGGGCGCTTTTAAGGTTTAGCCTGCGGTTCCCCAGGTTACTCCCCAGGGATAGAAATACCAACGACATGATTATTACTGATTTAAGAAAACCCGGGTAAATATATTAAATCACCGGAAACCATCTCCCTGATTTTATTGTTTTTTATATATTTAGGGTCCCTTTCAAATCACTATTATCTGACATAAAATGAAAAATTTTCTAAAATACACACTGGCAACTATTACCGGAATCTTTGTAGCATCATTGCTCTTTTTCCTGATATTCTTTGTTAGCATTAGTGCCATGCTTGCTTCAGCCTCCAGGACCGTCAGTATTGGCGAAAACTCTGTCCTTGTTCTTGATACATCACTGCCTGTACCGGAAAGAGGCAATGATGATCCCTTCGCCTCATTCGATCCCATAAATATGACTCTTACCCCCACTTCCGGGATAAATGACATACTCAACAACCTTAAGAGGGCATCAGAAGATGACAATATAAAAGGACTGGTAATTGAAAACGGGCCTGCTATGAATGGATGGGCCAAAGCACGCGAGATCCGGGAAGCCATTTTGAAATTCAGGGAGTCAGGAAAATTTGTTATAGCCTATGCTGATTTCTACATGTCGCAGGAATCCTACTATATTTCAACTGCAGCAGATAAGATCTACCTTAACCCGGTTGCCCTGATGGAATTTAAAGGCATCGGCAGTGAAGTAATGTTTTATAAGGAAGCTCTTAAAAAGATAGGAGTTGAATACCAGGTTGTTAAGCACGGTAAATTTAAGGGAGCTGTTGAGCCCTATACAGAAACTTCCCTGAGTCCTGAAAACAGGTCACAGATCGAAGTTTTTACAAATGGAATCTGGGATGGTGTACTTGAAGAAATCTCAGAGTCGCGGGATATTTCAACTCAAATGCTTAATGATATTGCAGATCAGCTTGCCACCACTGATACAGGTAAAGCCCTTGAATTGAATATGATTGACGGGTTTATGTTTCGCGACGAGTTTCTTGACAGGATATTTACGCTTAGCGATACAGTTTCAGGAAAAAAGGCCGAAAGAGTATCAATGTCAAAATACAGTAATGTTGTAGCTTCAGGATCAAAAGTTTCTGACAGTAAAATTGCCGTGGTATATATGGAAGGCAGCATAGTAATGGGCAAAGGCAACGATGCCAATATCGGAGGAACCAGGTATGCCACTGAATTAAGAAAGATCAGGGAAAACGATAAATACTCGGCTGTGGTTATCAGGCTTAACTCACGTGGAGGAGTGGCAATTGCATCTGACTATATATGGAGAGAAGTAAAATTACTGGCTGAGAAAATGCCGGTAGTTGTTTCGATGAGTAATTATGCTGCATCGGGTGGTTACTACCTGGCCTGCCCTGCAGATGCCATATTCGCACAGCCCAATACACTTACAGGGTCAATAGGAGTTTTCGGAATGCTGCCGCAGGCAGGAAAACTATTAAATGATAAGCTGGGAATTACAACAGAAAGGGTAATGACAAACAGGTACGCTGACGCTCCTTCACTGTTCAGAAGCATGGACTCTTACGAAAAAGAGCTTATGCAGGCAAATGTGGACAAAACCTACAGGGAGTTTATCTCCAGGGTTTCTGAAGGCAGAAATATTAGTATTGAAGAAGCAGACAGGATTGGCCAGGGTCATGTTTACTTTGGCAGCGATGCTCTCGATAAAAAGCTAGTAGATTATATCGGGGGTTTGCAGGATGCAATTGACCATGCTGCTGTTCTTGCTAAAGCAGAAAGCTACAGGATTGTGGAACTTCCCGAAATTGAAGACACATATACCCGCCTTATGAAAAGTCTTGGTGGTGAAATAAGGGCTAAGATTATTGAGAATCAGCTCGGCCCTGCAGCAGGTTTTTACAATGATATAAAAGAAATTACCGGGCTTGAAGGTATACAGGCCAGGATGCCATTTATTATTAATATGAAGTAATGGTAAAAGGAATATTTAAATACCTCCTGTTCCCTCTTACATTATTGTATGGTTTTGTAATCAGAATAAGGAACTTTATGTACGATACCGGCTTATTCAAGGTACATAAGCTGAACTTTCCGGTAATTTCTGTTGGAAACCTTGCTGTTGGCGGAACAGGGAAAACGCCCCATATTGAATACCTGGCAGAACTTCTGAAAAAAGAGTTTAAGGTAGCAGTACTGAGCCGTGGCTATAAAAGAAAAACCAGGGGATTTATAATTGCCGGCGATAATCCGACAGCAGCCCTGATTGGAGACGAAGCTGCCCAGGTGAAAAAGAAGTTCCCCGGATTAATTGTAGCTGTAGATGCCAACAGGCTGAATGGAATAAACCGGCTGAGATCGGAGTACCCTGACCTCGATGTAATTTTGCTGGACGACGCCTACCAGCATCGTAAAATCAATGCCGGCATCAATATCCTGCTTACCGCTTACCCGAATCCCTTTACAAAAGATTTCCTGATGCCTTCAGGAAGACTGAGGGAACACCGAAAAAACATGAGAAGGGCTGACATTATTTTAGTAAGCAGGTCGCCACTGCAATTAAGTGCAATTGACAGAAGGGTAATGGTAAGTAACATAAAACTGAAATCGTATCAGAACCTGTACTTCACGTCGGTTTTATACAAGGAACCCATCCCTTTCAACCAGGACATTGACAGGCCGCTATGTTTAAGTGAAATAGCAAAAAGCAACAGGAGCATTTTATTGATCTCCGGAATTGCTGATCCCGGACCTCTGTACAGCTACCTGAGTATTTATTCTAAAAACATAGTACACCTTTCCTTCCGCGATCATCATTTTTTTACTGCGAAAGACCTGGAAAAAATAATAAAGGCCTACTCCGGGCTGCCTGAAGACAGCAGGTGTGTGATAACAACCGAGAAAGATGCTGAAAGGTTAAAAGAAATTGATAATATTGCGTCTTATTTTGACAGGAATTTATATATCCTTCCAATAGGCCTTAGCTTCCTGAATGACGATACAAAAGAGTTCAATAACCTCATAACTTCATATGTTCGAAAAACTAAAACAAACAAGCTCCTTTCTGACTGAGGCCGGTATCGATAGTCCGGAAGCCGGCATAATACTGGGAACCGGTCTTGGAGGACTGGTAAAGGAAATTAAAGTTAAGGTAGAGATAAACTATTCTGAGATTCCAAATTTTCCTGTTTCAACCGTAGCAGGTCATGCAGGGAAACTTATTTATGGTGAATTCGGTAACAGGAAAGTGCTGGCAATGCAGGGCAGGTTCCATTTCTATGAAGGTTATTCGATGGAAGAAGTTATATTCCCTGTCAGGGTAATGAAAATGCTGGGCATCAGGATACTTTTCTTATCAAATGCTGCAGGAGGTGTAAATCCCGATCATAGTATTGGTGATATTATGCTTATAACCGACCATATTAACCAGCTCCCAAATCCGCTGATAGGCAGGAACGACAGCAGGATAGGTGTAAGGTTCCCCGATATGAGCACACCCTACAATATGGACCTTGTTGAAAAAGCTGAAGAGATTGCCCTGAGGCTTAAGATTAAGACCCATCGCGGGGTTTACCTCGCAACATCCGGCCCTACATTCGAAACTCCTGCCGAATATAAACATTTCAGGACTATAGGGGCCGATGCAGTTGGTATGTCAACAGTGCCCGAGGTAATAGCTGCCAGGCATATGGGCCTTTCATGCTTTGCTGTAAGCATTATCAGTGATCTTGGTGTTGAAGGAAAAATTGAATATATAACACATGAAATGGTCCAGGAGGCAGCTTCTGAAGCTGAATCAAAAATGACCAGGCTTATGACTGAGCTTATTGAGAAAATATAATAATGAATAAAACTGTAAAGAAGGGAAGTAATGGTTTCCAGACAGGTAATGTTGTTATAGTTTCAATAGCCCACCTGATTCACGACATATATACTTCATTTCTCGCCCCTGTACTACCTCTTCTTATTGATAAACTCGGCATTTCACTGTTTCAGTCAGGTTTACTTGCAGTTGTCCAGAGAATTCCTTCGCTCTTTAATCCCTTCGTCGGGATTATAGCAGAGAAACTAAAAGCCAGGTATTTCATTATTTTCGCTCCGGCAGTTACAACAATCTCAATGGGCCTTATTGGAGTAGCTCCAAGTTATACCATACTGGTTGTTCTGCTTTTTGTGAGCGGCATCAGCTCAACACTTTTCCATGTTCCTTCGCCGGTAATGATCAAAAAACTTTCAGGCAACAGGCTTGGCATGGGGATGAGTTTTTTTATGGTTGGAGGTGAATTTGCCCGAACGCTTGGACCTCTCCTGGTTGTGGCAGCCGTTGAAATATGGGGACTGAATGGAACCTTCAGGCTTATTCCCTTTGGTCTTATTGCATCGGCAATTCTGTGGCTTAACCTCAGGAAAATCAGTATTAGTAAAGACATTAAAGCTGAAAAGGGAACCAACTATTTCTCGGTATTCAGGAAATTTCTGCCAATTTTTATAAGCCTGGCCGGGATAACTTTTTTCAGGGGAGCAATGAAGTCGAGCCTCACACTCTATCTTCCGGTTTACCTGACGGGAAAAGGAGCAGAGATTTGGATGGCCGGTATATCGCTTGCAGCACTGCAGCTGGCTGGTGCTATTGGTACATTCTACTCCGGATCACTGTCTGACAGGATAGGCCGGCGGACCACCCTGGTTATTGTATCTGTAGTATCGCCTCTCCTGATGCTGTTGTTTCTCAAAAGCAGTGGTACCTTGAGTTTTATCCTCCTTTTAGTGATGGGCTTTTTCCTGGTTGCACCTCAAAGTGTTAACCTGGCTGTTATTCACGAGCTTAAAACTCCCCACCTCCCCTTTGTAAACGGAGTATATATGATGATCAACTTTTTTATCAGTTCTGTAATAACAATGGCCGTAGGAGCACTCTCCGACAGGATCGGCCTCGACAGGACATATACTATTGCAGCTTTTCTTGCCTTCCCTTCAATTATTTTTGCCTTTTTTATTCCCAGGAAAGAAAAGTCAGTACCTGACTAAGGCACATACCTTCTTCCAGTGTTTTAACCTGCCTGCTTCACCCCTGCTTCGAACAAAAACAATATAAAGTCCATCGGGCAGGGCATTCCCGTAATGATCCAGTCCGTTCCAGTAGAATGATGAGCTACCGTAGGCTATATAATTGCTTATAAGTCTGTTGACCGGGATGCCGGAATCCGAATATATAAGAACATCTACAATGGATGTACCTTCACCCGGATTAAAACTAACTTTAAGAATATCTTCAAATCCGTCCCCGTCAGGAGAGATCCTGGAAGATGAAAATACAAGATCTTCACTTTCAATGTTTTCTTCGTTGAAGGCAGCCGAGTTTACCATGCCAGGTGTTCCCCACCCAACCATACCACTGGCCGAATGCCAGTTATACCTTATATTTCCCGGTTCACCAGGATCTATTCTTTCAAGCGAAACACCCTTAGTACCGCTGATAAGATCAAAATGGAAATCCTTGCTGTAGGTTGCTTCATCGATAAGAGATAAAGACCTGGAATATAGGAGCAATGAACCCCGGTCACTATACAGAACCGGCATCCCGGGTGCTTCAACTATACATGTGCGTTCAGAGCTGTAATACCTTGACAGCACTGACTCTTTCGATAGTGTAAAAGCAAAATAGCTGCCGGGCAGAAAACACCTTGAGCTTTCGGAGAGCAACACAGGCCTGCCTGTATCACCACTCTGCAGGTTAAGACTCACAGCCTGCAAATCATAGATATCAAGAATCTTCCCGGAGCTATTATATAGTTCAAAATACTCTTCCTCGGGAATTATGGCATCAAACAATACTTCATTTATTACTATATCGCCTGGCAGAGCCTGCTCCGTTAAACCAAAATCCGGACAGCAATTGTAGAGCGGATTGCCGGCAAAATCCCTTACACCGCCTAAAAGAGCGGTATATATTTTTCCATGCGCAAGGGAATCTGCAAGTTTTAAAATATATGATCTCCATAGCGAATCCTTCTTAACTATGCCTTCAATCGCGATATTTTGTATAAGCTCATCCGTTCCGCCTTCCAGTATGCCGCTAACGGGTTCAGAAAAAATAATATTAACTGTCCTGTTGTCGGACGGAAATATAGCACTCACTTCCGGCATTCTGATATCAATATTGCTTGCAGAAACAGAATTTGCTGTTCCTGGTGTGCCACCCCTGCTATTAATGCTGTATTCCCAGTTCTCACTTCCGCTGAACGGATAAGCCGCGTCAATAATCTCAAGCGACCAGCCACCTTCTGACTTTAGCAGGTCATTACCCCAGCCTTCGCTGTACTCAATTCCGTGT
>JAZBNV010000070.1:0-6399 GCA_036350795.1 Marinilabiliaceae bacterium | reverse complement strand
TATATAAGAGGCCATCAGTGGATTATTGCCCTGGTAAAGAGGCTTTAAACGTTTTTCTGTCCATACTTTACGAAGCTCCTGCCTGCTCCCTTCCATGCCTTCATAATGCCAGTCGTGGTTGCCTGCTGTATAAAGGTAGGGTATACCGGCGCTATTTACCTTATTATAAAGCCATTCAATTGCAGCCTCTGAAGGAAAGCTGAATATGTCGCCTGTCATAGCAAGCAGGTCGGCATTCTTTTTAACAGCAATTTCCAGTACTTCCCCGAACGATTTCTGAGGATCAGTGTCCTCCCCGGTCCTGAAATGCTTCACGCTGTTATATGCACCTGCCATTCTCTGACTGTACTCCGAAAATGCTTTTCCCCTCATGTCGTCCATCCACAGGTGGGTATCACTTACCTGGATAATTTTTAAAGGCTCGTCTAAATCTTCCAGGTAAAAGGAAATAATATTATCATCAACCGAAACGGTGCCGTTCTTAAATACATCCTTCTGTGACTTTTTGAGAAACCCGCCTGAGGGTTTTCCACTTACAAATATTCCCAGGTTAGCCGAAATAAGGGTAGAAAGAAAATTGCGTCTCTTCATAGTGCTAAAATAATTGGATATGTCGGGGGCCTTCGTTCTTCAAAATAACTGGCGGACCGTATTATAGCTTAAAGCTAAAGGATACCCTTTAATAATCAAAGCAGTATTTTTTAAAGTCAAGCCAGCAATTCTATATGTTATCTCAGTTCTGTCGTATTCATTTATCTGATAACCAGTAAAATATTTCTCAGAACATTTTAATAAATATTTGAAATATTAATATAATTTACTTAAAATTAGCTTTCATCCAGCGCTGGTAATTATGAAAAGAACCATTTTCCTTACAATATTCTTTGCTGCATTTCTATTTGCTGACAGCTTCGCCTGTACCATAATAATGGTCAGGGGTAATGGTGTTGCCCTTGCAGGAAGCAACGAGGATTTTCTTACTCCCCTTACAATGATGTGGTATATCCCTGCGTCAGAGAAATATTATGCCAGGCTATGTTTTGGTTTTAATATGCTCACCAATTCTACACAGGGTGGAATGAACGAGCACGTGCTCTTTGTTGATGGAAACTCGCTTGGCAGGCAGGGGTGGAAGGCGGATGAGAACAAAAAGGGCTTCTCGGGGTCAATACTTGATCACTTACTTGCAGTATGTGCAAGCCTGGATGATGTAAAGGATTTCTTTTCAGGGTATAATTGCCCTGCCCTCGATGCGGCCAGGATTCCGGTTATGGATAGTACAGGTGCTTCAATGATAGTAGAATGGTATAATGGCGAAGTTGTTTTCCTTGAAAGCGAAGAAGATTTCCAGGTTGCTACAAATTTTATCGGATCAGCATATGCTGGAATGGAAAAACCCTGCTGGAGGTATAATAAGGCTGAAGAATTATTGAGCGGGCAAAGTTCTTTTTCTGTACTTAAAGTAAGGGAGGCACTTGATGCCACTCATGTTGAAGGACCAGGTTCCTATACATTGTACAGCTTTATTTGTGATCTGAAGACCGGCGATATTTATGTGTACAATTTTCATGACTTTACAGAATGCAGGAAGTTCAGTTTTGACGAGGAGATAAAGAAAGGGCAGAATTCCCGCTACCTGGCTGAGCTTTTCACCGGCAGAACAGCGGAGTATGAAAACTTTTTAAAGGAAGCACCTGCAATAATGCTGCAAAGGGGAATAAGAAACAGCAGGTTCCAGGCAGGTTTGTTTTATCGTATATTAAAAAAGAATTATCCCGAAGTATTTGGTATGGAAGTTGGTCCGGAAGTGCTTAATAATTTTGCATCCTCTCTCAGTACCGAAGGCAGGAAAGAAGATGCCCTCTATTTTATGGAAATAAATGCCGGTGATTTTCCCGGCAATGCTACTGTGCATTACTGCCTGGGAAATCTATACCATGAGACAGGTAATATTGAAAAGGCTATTGCAGAATTTAAACGGACACTCGAAATAGAACCCGGCCATAAAGGTGCCATTGAGGCTATGGGGAGAATCCGGGAATAATAGCTTAAAAAAGTCAATAATAAGTATCTTTAAAAACTAAACTGGCAATCAGTTGGTCTAAATTCATTATCCTTGCTATGAAAAAATTCAGCTTTGTATTTATTGCGTTTTTACTGTTTATATCTTCCCTGGCAAATGCACAGGAGGGAGACAGGTATATTGTTTTGAAGAATGTCAACCTTATAGATGGTACAGGCATGCCTCCCTCAAAAAATGTATCTATACTTATAAAGAATCAACGTATTGCAGAGATAGCAAAGAGTGGAAAGACAGATATTCCGGCGGGTGCCATTGTAATCGATTTAAAAGGGAAAACTGTCCTCCCCGGTTTAATCGATGCCCATTTTCATATGAACTATCCTGATTTCAGCGACCATAAGCCTCTTCTGAATGAGGCAATATGTGCATACCGATCAGTTCCCTTCCTTTACAGGCACCTTATGGGTGGTATTACAACCATATTGGATGCAGGTGGTTATCACAATGTTACCCTTATGGCAAAGAAAGCTTTTAATGAAGCTTACCTTATTGGTTCCAGGCCTGTTGTTGTAGGCGAAAGAATAAACGGTACTGGAGGACACGGTGTATCCAGGTTCGATATGGCACGTGAGGCCGACGGTGCAGATGAGTTCAGGAAAGCAGTAAGGGAGCAGCTCTTTGCCGGGGCAGATATAATTAAGATTCTGCCCCCCTATTCAAAAGCCGAATTGCAGGCTGCAATAGAAGAAACCCACCTGCATCAGAAAAAAGTGGCAGTACACTCAGGTATCTACAATAAACAGTATGCCTTTGTAAGGTGGGCTGCAGAGCTTGATGCCGATATAATTATGCATGCCTATGCCCTACCTGATGATGTAATTGAAATGATGGGCCGGAAGGGAATCTATTCGGTCCCTACAATGACAATTATGATGAAAAACCAGCTCAGGCAGTCTTTCAATCCTGATAACAGCGAATTACATGAATACGAGATTATTTTCAGGAAATTGAAAGAAGCAGGTGTAAAAATGGCTGTAGGGACAGATGCCTTATACGAGTTTATGAACGAAAATCCCGGACTCTACTTCCTGGAGGTGGAACGCTTTGTAAAGAACGGCTATACCAATATGGAGGCAATAGAAGCGGCAACCAGGATAGGAGCTGAAGCCCTGGGTATTGATAATGCCCTTGGTACCATAGAGGAAGGTAAAACAGCCGACCTTGTAGTTGTCGACGGCGATCCACTGGAAGATATAAAGGAGCTCAGAAAGGTTGTTATGGTAATCCAGAACGGCATCATTGTCAGAAACGATCTTAAAGCTGCAGCCAGGTAAAAACAAGCATCCTGTGTATTTCAAATAAGTTTCTTACTCACTGACCTCCTAATCTGTTAAACCTTAAAAACTTTATAAACTTTATAAACTTTATCAACTTTATCAACTTTATAAACTCTATCAACCCTGACTGCCGTTTTATCTACCTGTCGGCAGACAGGCCTGCCCGAGGCATGGCAGGCAGGTTTATCAACCTTTTCCCCTCCTTCCTGTTTAAATACTATGAAAGCATCATATCTTATATCGTACGGCAGGCCCGATTCGCTTCAGTATGGCGAATTACCGGAGCCTGTAATTAAGCCCGGAACTCTTTTCGTAAGGATTAAGGCTGTATCTGTTAATCCTGTCGACTGGAAAATAAAGCAGGGCTTACTTAAAATTATTAAAGGGTCAAAGTTTCCAATGGTTATTGGTTCTGACTTTGCCGGTGTGGTAGAGCAGGTCGCTCCCGGGATAAAGGACTTTGTGCCCG
Source organism: Marinilabiliaceae bacterium (assembly GCA_036350795.1). GTDB lineage: Bacteria > Bacteroidota > Bacteroidia > Bacteroidales > VadinHA17 > JAUVKT01. Next base: position 2,570 of record JAZBNV010000070.1, on the reverse strand, counting down.
GCGACAGGGTATATGGTGCCATATCTGCCTTTTCGAAACAACAGGGAGCCCTCTCTGAGCTGGCGCTTGTCGAAACAAAATATGCACGTAAGATCCCTTATTTTATGTCGTTCGAACAGGCTGCATCCCTGCCCATAGCTGCCCTTACTGCCCTCAACGGCTTAAGGAGAACCATGACCGGTGCCGGTGTAAAGGTCCTTGTAAACGGCGCTACAGGAGGAGTGGGCCATTTCGCAGTGCAGATGGCCAAAGCCAGAGGAGCTCATGTAACAGCTACCTGCAGCAGCAGGAATGTCTCGCTGGCAAAGGAGCTGGGAGCCGACAGAATCTATAATTACAGCGGAGAGAATACTATCCCCGACGGGACCCGCTTCGATGCCATAATGGACGCATGGGGCATGATGGCATACAGTGAGATCCACCGTCTTCTTAAACCAGAGGGTATCTATGCTTCACCCCTCTACATGCCGTGGACGGTATTTGCCGCTACCTACGTAAGATTGCGTTACGGCCGCAGAATGACATCCTCAAATATGAGAACCCATCCCGAAGATTACGCCCAGCTCGAGGCCTTAATAGAAAGTGGAAAGCTTAAACCTTTTATTGAAAGCACCTTTCCGCTCGAAAAGGCAGCTGAAGCCTTTGAGAAAGCTGAGTTTGGCAAACCCAGGGGTAAGCTTATTATCAAAGTGGGGAATGAATAAACAACTGGTATCTTTTACCAGCTCTTATAGGGATGCTTTATCAGCATAGAGTTAAAGTATTTAATATCGCCCGTAAGCTCTTCACCCAGCCATCCGGGTTTTTCAAACTCTTCATCCTCACTGCCAAGCTCAAGCTCTGCCACAACCAGTCCCTGGTTATCGCCGTGAAACTCATCCACCTCGAAAGTATGCTTACCTGCAGGTACCAGGTACCTGGTCTTGTCTATTACACCGGGTTCGCATATCCTTAGCAGTTCCTCCGCCTCCGAAAGTGGTATTTCCTTTTCCCACTCGTAACGCGACATCCCCGACCTGCTTTCCGGTCCCTTAATTGTGATATACCCTTTGTCACCATTAATTCTCACTCTTACAGAGCGTTCGGGAGCCGATAAAAGATAAGCCTGGATTATCCTGCTTTGTTTGGTGGCTGATGATTTATAAGCACCTGCTACCAGGAATTTCCTTTCTGTTTCCTGTGCCATACTAAATATTTCTTCAATATTATTCTTAACTAAACAGCCTTGCCATGCATGGCGTACCCTTCATAGTGGCAGCTTCCAAGCCTCCTGATCATTCTCCGCTCTCCAAAAGGATACACCTTACAAAAGTAATTCTTTTTCCTTTCTTTCCTGTACGGCTGCCAGTCCATAAACAGGTATAAGTTCTATAGTAATGAAGCCCCGGATTACAGGCACTTATTGCAGTTTTGTTAAACTCGTATTCCGGTTTTCCATGTACGCGAACCCTATTATATTCTTCTGATGAAAATCAGTATCTTGGAGGCAATAAAAAAGTAGCTGCCATAGGTGCCTGCAGAGATGGGTACTACTCAAAACATCTTCCCTCTGTCCACAGGTGCTGTTTATATTTTAATGCAGCTGATTTGTAAGAAACAGGACATCTATGATAACGATACTTAAAGGAAAATCAACGGAGCTGTCGATCAACACAGAAGGGCCAGTCAGGATAATTGGAGAAAGCATTAATCCTACCCGGCGTAAAAAACTTGTGGAAACTCTCTCAATAAACAATTTTAGCTATGTGCTTGAACTTGCTGAAAGCCAGATCAGCGCCGGTGCAGATATACTTGATGTAAATGTTGGATTTCCGGGTGTTGATGATGTAAGGCTTCTTCCTCTTACCGTAAAAGCTATCCAGGATAATTTCGATATTCCCCTGTGTATAGATTCACCGAATCCCGCTGCCATAGAAGCAGCACTCAGGCTTGTACAGGGAAAATGCCTTATCAACTCTGTAAACGGCGAAGAAAAATCTCTCAATGCACTAATACCATTAGCTAAAGAATATGGTGCAGCCCTTATCGGGCTGGCGATGGATGACAACGGAATAACTCACGATCCGGAGGAGCGGCTCAGAATTGCTGAAAAGATTGCCGAACGGGCTGCCAGGTCTGGTATCGCCGAAGAGGATATTGTGATAGATCCCCTGGCAATGGCTGTAAGCGCCGATCCAAATGCATGCCTGGTAACTCTCGAAACAATTAAGCTGGTACATGATAAGCTGGGACTTAATATTACGCTGGGGGCCAGTAATATCTCTTTCGGCTTACCCTACAGGGAAGTGCTGAATACGGTTTTTATAGCCCTGGCTATTAAAAACGGACTCAGCTGCCCGATAGCAAACCCTGATAAGATTACGGCTGCTGTAAGGGCAACAGACCTTATCCTTGCACGCGACGACTTTGCCATGCGCTTCGTAGAGCACTACCAGGATGGCTTGTTAACTAAGCCAAAATCATAATTTTATAAACTATGTCCCTCTTTACCCCTGGAAGACGCTGGCAACCACCGTTCTATCCCTTTAAAAAGGAAGGGTTCGGGGCAAGGGTCCTGAGGAAAACTGAAC
>JAZBNV010000069.1:0-5289 GCA_036350795.1 Marinilabiliaceae bacterium | reverse complement strand
TATTAACCCCATCGTCGACCGAGGGAACAAAACTGTTAACATTAAGGTCGAGTGCAAGGAATTCTTTCTGTGTCTCTTTCAACGAGCTCTCGGGCGAGGAAAGCTGTAATATCTTTTTGGGGTGTCTGGGTGAGAACCTCAGGGAGGTGCCTCCGTCAACAATAAGTTTGCCGAGTCCCATTGCAATATTCACTATGCCGTCTTCCGATTTTTCAGATCCTATAGGGTAGAAATTGATGGAGCGGGCCACCCCCGACAGGGTAGGGAAATAGATATTCCCATGCTGGTTTCCGCATACTTCCTGAAGCACGATGCCCATCTTCTCCTCGTCTATTACGTTTGAAGTAGCCGTCATATATGCCTTGCTGCTCTTGTAATAAACCGATGCATATACCTCCTTAATAGCATCAGAGAGCATCTTAACCATTAACCTGTTTTCAGGAATCCTGGGTATCATATATGTTGAGTATATCCCTGCAAAAGGCTGATAGTGTGAGTCTTCAAGCTTACTTGACGATCTTACCGCAATTGGATGTGAATTCGACACAGAGAGAAAGGCATAAAGATCCTGGTAGATCCAGCCGGGAAGTTCAGAGTCAATAAATTTCTGCAGAATTTCTTCATCGGGGATATTACTGAGTCCGACATTGTAGAGGTTATTCCTCTCCATAAACTCATCGAACACATCTGTACTTAATACCACTGTACGTGGAATAGTAATAAGTACATTATTGAACTTATTGAAGAGCTTATATCTTTTGATTATACTGTTAATAAAGGCCAGGCCCCGTGCCTTACCACCTATTGACCCATCGCCAATCCGGCTGAAGATAAGGTACTCGTCGAAGGATGTACGATCGAATTTTGCTATTACTCCCCTTCCCTTCCCGAGCCTGAAACTGGATATGGCAACATAGATAAAGCGCCGCATCTCTTCAACTGAGTCGAAGTCTTCTTTATGAATAAACTTGAACATCTGGGCAACAGGAAAAAGAGCCCTTGCATTAAGCCATTTTGAAAAGTGATTTCTTTCAGCATGGAAAATAAGTGACTCAACAGGGAGGCTCAGCAGTTTTTGCTGGAAGCTCTGGAGGTCGGTTGCAACACCTATCGCTTCCCTGTTTTCAGGATTTCTGAAAACAAAAGGACCGAAAGCCAGGTTCTGGATAATAAAATTCCTGAGCTCAATCGAAAGGCTTTTTGAATACTTATTAATAAACCCGACATCAAGGTCTTTGGCAATTTTATGGCTTGCTGCGTCTGATGACTGCAGCAGGAAAGGCATATTTGGATCATCCTCCCTTATTATCCTGCACAATTCCACTCCTGCCTCCGAATCCATTACATTGTTTCGCTTATACCTGATATCAGATATTACACCAAGGCAATTATATTTGAACTTCTCGTACAGTCTCAGCGCGTCCTCGAAGTTTGTTGCCAGCAGTATCTTGGGGCGGCCCCTCATTTTCAACATTTTCTGGTGGGGATTAAGGGCCTCCTGCTGGAAGTCTCTTGACTGGGCCAGGATTATCTTGTAAAGATTTGGAAGATAGGTAGAAATATATCGTACTGAATCCTCCACCAGGATTATAGTCTGAACCCCTACCACATCAACATCGTAGTCGACGTTCATCCTGTCTTCTATCAGTTTAATTATTGCCAGCAGAAGGCTGGCATCGCCCAGCCAGCAAAAAACATAATCGACCGAGCTCATATCCTCTCTCTCAAGTCGCATGGAAATTTCGCGCGAAAAATATGTAAGTGCAACCACAGGTATACCGGGGCATTTGGCCTTCACCCTCTTCGATAGGGAAAAAATATCTGTTCCCCGGAGGTTAAGCATAGAGATAACAAGGTCAATTTTATCGTTATCAAGTATCTGCATGGCTTCGTCAATGCTGTCGGTCTGCACAAAAGTAGGCGGATACCTCAGGTTAAGCGAAACGTACTCATTAAAGATCTGCTCATCAATCCGGCCATCTTCTTCGAGCATATAGTTATCGTAGTTACTGCAGATAACCAGAACCTTATGTATCCTTTTCTGCATAAGAAGATTAAAAGAAGTATCACTGAAGTCATACTTCTGCAGTTCCATTATACCTTCAATTAATGCCATATGCTACTATTTACATTCTGTACAATCGATTACGGCAATTCTTTTCTTACCATCCATTCTTATAATAATATTCTCGCTGAAGCAAACATGGGTGAAATACCTGCCCTTTTTGACAATTTTCTGCTTCGACAGTTTTTCCCAGTCTATCATTTCATCAGGATCTGCATGATTAACCGAGAAATAACCCACATTCATGGAAGTAACATTATGAAAGAAATGGGATCCCAGGGAAGCATCGAGCGGGAAATCGGGCAAGCTGACCTCCACAATAACCTTTGCCTGCGAAATCTGGGGCCATACAACAGGAACACCAATATACTTATCCCTTGTTCCCCATCTTCCCGGACCTATAAGTATATATCTTTTGTTCTGTTTCAGCATAGCTTCATTCAGCTCATCTATCTCCCGGGCCATCTCTTCTGTTTTCATATTATCGAAATCTTCAGGACGTATATAGATAATATCCTTTATATCATCGATCATGCCGTTACCCATACTCTTGTTTGTAATAAGGAAGGCCTTTGAACGGTCTACAGACTCAGGATCAATATTAAAACCGGCACCGCTGCCAACCATTGGCTTAATCTGCAGAAGGTAGAAACTTGCTTTCCCGTTTTTATCCTTTTTAAGATCTACCGCGTACTCTATTTCAACAGGTGTACCAAAGGCCTCTTTTACAACATCAAGAACTGTGAGTAAGGTATCGGCCAGCGGGATATAGTCATATTTCAATATATTGGCAAAGTTTACCACCCTTGGTCCATAGCTGTCGACCCCAGGTATAATTGTATCATTATCAGGGTTATAAACCGAAGCACAGTGTTTGAGGTTACCATGTTTTTCTGCCTCCGAGATATCATGACGCACCAGACCGGCATTTTCACCTTCAAGGAGATTAATGTCTGTTTTTGTCATGTCTACAGCATAAAAATAAACCTGCGAATTTTTGGAGATATCTTTTTGTGATACAATATCGAGGTTTGGGTAGGCCGGGGAGAAACGGTAAGCCCTTTCTCCTTCAACCACGTACTGCCCCAGGCCAATAGCAGCCACTGCAAATCCTTCCTCGGGTTTCATATGTGCCACAGGGTAGAAGTTGTAGGATTGGGCAGTACCACTTATATGCGGGTAAAATGAATCTTCAAAGCGGTTTCCCACTACTTCCTGCAGCACCACTGCCATTTTCTCCTGCTCAATCTTGTAATTGATAGCTTCAAAATAGGTCCTGGCGCTTCTTGAATAAATTGAAGCAAAAACGAGTTTAATGGCATCTGAAACCAGCTTAAGCCTGAGGTTCAGATCGGGCTGATTATTGGGTAGGAGGTAAGTGCCAAAGATTCCTGAAAAGGGCTGGTTTATAGAATCCTCGAAAAGACTGGAAGAGCGTATTGCCAGGGGCCGGTCCATATTTTTAAGGAATGCCTTAAGTTTCTTTACCAGTGTATAGGTAAGGTTAGCCGCCATAAACTCCTTTTTAAGGGCCTCATAATCCTTTTCCTCAGAAATACATCCCAGGAGCTTATTGGTCTCCATAAACATATCAAACTCATCGGTACCTATTATCATTGTAACCGGGCTCTTGATATTAATATTAGGTGTAAGCTTTCCTATCTCGAAGCTGTAAATAAGTGTATTCACAAATGCAAGGCCTCTTCCCTTGCCTCCCAGTGATCCTCCTGCCAGGCTCACCACGTTCGATTCATCGAGAGCAGCAGACTCATCAAAGTTTACAATTTTCCCCTTATCCAGTTCGCGCCTGCGCTTTTTGATTATATCCAGGAGGAAGGTCCTGAGCTCAGAAAGACTATTGAAATCGCTAATCTTCATGGGGTTTATGATCTTCGCAATCTTAACCTCACCCCTTGCCATCAGCCAGAGCGAAAAATGGTTCTTCATAGCGTGGTAAACAAGGCTGTCCTCGGGGATTGTTTTTAGGTATTGCTCAAACTCCTTCATTGATTTGGCAACTGCTATCTGCCTGCCTTTATTATCGCGGTAAACAAAATGACCAAAGCCCAGGAAATAATTTATAAATGATTTCAGGTCCTGGAGGAGGGTCTCAGAGTTTTTATTTATAAAACTCGAACTCATGGCATGTGCGTAACGAACATTCTCAGGATCTGACGACTGCAGCACTGTTGGTATATTTGGCAACTCGCTCTTAACATACTGAATCAGTTCAAAACCTGCCTTGTCATATAGTACATTATCTTTCGGAAAACGCATATCAGAAATTACGCACAGCAGGTTACTTTTAAACTGCGAATAAATTGCCAGAGCTTCTTCGTAGGTAGTGGCAAGCAGTATTTTAGGCCTTGCCCTCATTTTCAGTATCTTATAAAGCTCATCAGAGCTTACGTCCTCAATCAGGCGCTGGGTCTGTTCCATTACCAGGGTATAGAGGGTTGGCAGGTAGCTGGAATAATACTCGGCTGAATCTTCTACCAGCAGGATAACCCTTGAGAGGCCAATCCTGGTATCATTTTCGGCATTAACCCTGTCTTCAAGAGACTTTACCATGGCAAAGAATACTTTCGATTCTCCGGTCCAGACATAGTAGCCATCGAAGGGTACTCCATTATCCTGGTGCTTTTTAACAAGCTGCACATCGCTGGGGCTGTTCAGCAGCAGCAGGCTTGGAATATAGGGGTATTTCTTCTTGATTCTTGAAATCAGCCTGATCGGGCTTTCCTTATCCACCCCAAGCATAACTATTATCATATCATAGTGCCTTGACCGTAGCTTGGAAAAAACCTCCTCCTCACCCGAAACCCCTGTTACCCTTGGAACATTCGACAGGCTGAGCTGGTAGTATTCGCCAAGGATATGTTCGGCAAACCTTCCTTCACCTTCAATGGCGTAGGCATCATAGAGGTTGGCAACCAGCAATATTTCCTTTACCTTAAAGGGCATCAGATCGTGAAATGCATCCCTTTCAGCGTTCTGGCGTTCAAGGAAGCGCTGCAGCAGTTTCCGACCCGATTTTACCTCGGAATACTCGTCGATCTTTGGTTCTGATTCGGGTGGCTTAATATAGTCCTTTGCAAGGTGACTGTTAATATAGCCTGTTATAAGGCTAGAAAGGTTCAGGAGCAGATCTCTTTCTTCGCGCAGAAATGGTCCCTCATCCTCTGTCTCAAACTCTTTGGAATAGAATATCTCTATTGATCCAT
>JAZBNV010000068.1:0-18585 GCA_036350795.1 Marinilabiliaceae bacterium | reverse complement strand
GCAGGTTTACTGGCAGCAGTTGTTTTTTTGGCAGCTGTTTCTTTTGGCGCGGCTTTTTTAGCGGCCGGCTTTTTCTCAGCAGCCTTCTTTGCAGTAGCGGCTTTAGCAGCAGGTTTTTTCTCAGCCACTTTCTTTGTGGCAGCTTTAGCAGCAGGCTTCTTTTCAACCTTGGTCTCAGTCTCAGCCTTCGGAGCAGTCTTTGTTTCAGCCTTTGGAGCAGCTTCTTTCTTCTCAGCAGGTTTCTTCTCAGCCCTGTCTTCAACCCTGGCCTCTTCTTTTACTACAGCCGGCTTAGCTTTGGCAGCAGTTTTTGCAGGAGCACCCTTTTCATTCACTGAAAGAATCTCAACATGGCTGAACTGCTGGCGGTGACCATTTCTTACCTTGTAACCTTTTCTTCTTTTTTTCTTAAAAACGATTACCTTGTCACCCTTACTGTGAGCAATAACTTTTCCTTCTACAAATGCCCCGTTGATCAGGGGTTCACCAATTGTGATCTTCCCATCATTATCGATAAGTAGAACACTTTCAAAATTTACATCGCTGCCTTCTTCATTTTCAAGTCGGTGAACAAAAATCTTCTGTCCTTTTTCTACCTTGAACTGTTGTCCGGCCACGTCAATAATTGCGTACATTTTCAATCTTTTATTAGTTTATCCGGGAGGCGGACCTGTGGTCGCTTGTTTAAGCCCCAACGAATTGTTAAAAATTTCGGACTGCAAAGATAGGAAAAACTGTTGAAAAACAAAGATATCGAGGTATTTTACTTATAGGGGCAGTAAATATCTCAACAGCAGCCGGAAATTTACTTTTATCTTGTATTTTATCTCTATATATTTGTGAACGGGCAAAATTCCGGTATTGATAACCGTTATGAAAAAAATCAGGCTAAGCGTTTTAGGAATATCTTACAGTCAGACACAATCAGGAGCATATGCACTCGTGCTGGCCGAGGAAGATGGAGAGAGAAGATTACCTATAATAATCGGAGGATTTGAGGCCCAGGCGATAGTTATTAAACTCGAGAACCTTAACCCGCCCCGTCCACTTACCCATGATCTTTTTAAAAGCCTGTCAGACCTGGTCGACCTTGAACTGAAGGAGGTATTTATTCACCGGCTCGAAGAGGGTGTTTTCTATTCGCAGCTGATCTGTGTAAGGAATGGTAAAAGCCTGTTGATAGATTCAAGAACCTCTGATGCGGTGGCCCTGGCCCTGCGTTTTGAGTGCCCTATCTATATAACAGAGGAGATAATGGATAAAGCCGGCATAGTGATGGAAGGAACTGACTATGAGGAGGATTTGCTGGGTGATGCAGAAGCTGAGCAGGAAGACCCGGGCGAAAAAGGAAGTACATTTGATAAGCTGCCTTTGAAGGAACTTAAGAAACAGCTTGATGAAGCTATACTTAAGGAAGATTATGAAAGAGCTGCAGCATTACGGGATGAACTTGAACGCAGAGGAGATCCCTCATAGTAATACCTGTCAGGATTGTTGAAAAAAGCCTGTAACATTAATTGATTTATCATTAGTTATCGACTAATATTGTTGGTCATTTTATCTATTGGTAAAATTTAAGAAATCAGTATGAAAAAAATATTTTTCCTTGCACTAATATTTACCTCACTCTTTTTTAATACAGCCAGGTGTGACACTGCTGATTTAAGACAGGGTGATACTATAGCCGGCTCAGTGGCAGACACTGTTCCTGCAGTTGAAATTATTGCTGCAGCAGAAGTACAGCAGAGCATATTGCAGGAAGGTAATGTAATAGATCCGTCAATGAGCGGTGGATTTAGTCTTGCCAGCCTGCTCAGGGGAATTATTGGAATGTTGGTAATATTGTTTATAGCCTGGCTCTTCAGCGCAAACAGGAAAGCAATAGCATGGCGCACAGTTATTATCGGTCTGTCAATCCAGCTGGGACTTGCAATTGGTATTTTGTATGTCCCCTTTATCAGGTTGTCATTCGAGTTTGTTGGTAAAATATTCGTTAAGATCCTTGATTTTACAAAGGAGGGCAGTCTTTTCCTTTTTGGCGATCTTATGGATATGGATAAATTCGGGATGATATTTGCTTTCCAGATTTTACCTACAATAATCTTCTTTTCTGCACTTACTTCCCTGTTGTTCTATCTTGGAATAATTCAGAAATTCGTCTATGCCCTTGCCTGGCTTATGACAAAGTCGATGAAATTAAGCGGGGCAGAAAGCCTCTCTATTGCCGGAAATATCTTCCTGGGTCAAACCGAATCACCCTTAATGGTAAAGGCATATCTGCCAAAAATGAATCCTTCAGAAATAATGCTTGTAATGACAGGAGGAATGGCTACCCTGGCAGGAGGGGTTCTTGCCGCCTATATTGGCTTCCTGGGAGGCGGCGATCCTGTACAGCGTCTGATATTTGCCAAGCATCTCCTTGCGGCTTCGGTTATGGCAGCTCCCGGGGCAATTGTAGTTTCAAAAATGATTGTACCCCAGACCGAGGGTATCAATGAGCAGATAGAAATTACCAGGGATAAGGTAGGTAATAATATACTTGATGCAATATCAAACGGCACCTCTGAAGGACTGAAACTGGCCGCCAATGTAGCTGCTATGCTACTTTCGTTTATTGCATTTATTGCCTTCTTCAATTTTCTGTGTCTTAAGATTGGCCAGTGGACAAACCTTAACGAGCTTATCTCCAATGCAACAGGTGGTAATTATACCGAACTCTCACTTCAGTTCCTGCTGGGTTATATTTTTGCTCCGCTAATGTGGCTGATAGGAGTTGCCGCAGAGGATATTACGCTTGTTGGAAGGTTGCTGGGCGAAAAGGTAATAATGACAGAGTTTGTTGGTTATATAAGCCTGGCCGACCTGAAAACTGCCGGAGCTTTTGCTCAGAATAAGTCTATAATTATGTCAACATATATGCTTGCAGGTTTTGCTAATTTTGCTTCAATCGGGATCCAGATAGGGGGAATCGGTTCTCTTGCCCCCACTCAAAGGGTACTGCTGGCAAAATTTGGAATAAGAGCACTTCTGGCAGGAACGCTGGCATCACTGCTTTCAGCAACAATAATAGGAATGATACTGGGTTAAATATTTTAACCCGCCACTGGAAATATAAATCTTACACAATGAAAATTAAAAGTATTCTCTCAATATTAATAGTCTTGGTTAGCAGCTCTGCACTCTATGCCCAGGATTACAATTATTACTCGCCCGATAGTAAGCTTGAACTTGTTATTAACAATGACGGTGGCTTTTCCTGGATGCTTAAGTATAATGGGAAACAGGTGATTTTACCTTCTTATATGGAGCTTGAATTTGCCACCAGGACTATACCCGGGGATGATTACAGGATAAAGGATTTTGTTCCCCGGATGGTCGACAGAACCTACCATCCGCTTGTTCCACATAAGGATTCCGAGATTCGCGACAGGCACAATGACCTTACAGTTGAATTCAGATCAGGATTCAGCATCCAGTTCAGAATTTTCAACGATGGCATAGCTTACAGGTTTAATACCGCCTTTAAGGAAAATATGATCGTTATTAACGAAAGGTCGCAATTTAATTTTCTTCCCGGCAGTAAAATATGGTATCCTCTCGAAGAAGGATTTATGTCGCATAACGAAAGGACCTATCTTGAGTGCTCGCTCGACACAATAAACAACAGACACCTGGCCAGTCTTCCCCTGCTGGTGCAATCGGAAGGAATAAATCTCCTGCTGAGCGAGTCGAACCTGGAATCTTATCCCGGCATGTGGGTTAGAGGTGCCGGAAATGGATCCCTGTTATCAGTTTTCCCGAAATATCCGTCCGAAGAGAAGCTCTTTGGCGATCGCAATATGAGAGTTATTGAGACTACCGACTTTATTGCAGAAACCGAAGGCAAAAGGAGTTACCCGTGGAGGTTGCTGCTGATAAGCCCGGATGATGCAGGTCTTATAGAGAGCAATATAACATGGCTCCTGGCTGATACCTGTCGGCTCGAAAATACCGACTGGATCAAACCCGGAAAGGTAGCCTGGGACTGGTGGAATGCAAATAATATATATTCGGTCGATTTTAAGTCGGGAGTAAATACTGAAACATATAAATACTATATCGATTTTGCTTCTGAGAATAAGATCGAATATATTATTCTTGACGAAGGCTGGTATAAACTTGGTGATCTCCTGGATGTGTCTGAGGGAATGGACATGGAAGAGCTCTTTGCCTATGCAAAATCAAAAAATGTTGGAATAATCCTGTGGGTGGTCTGGGAAACTCTCGACAGGCAACTCGACAGGGCACTGGCACAGTTCCAGGCCTGGGGTGCAAAGGGAATAAAGGTTGATTTTATGCAACGCGACGACCAGAAGATGGTGGAGTATTATGAGAAAATTGCCAGGAAGGCAGCCGATTACCAATTGCTGGTTGATTTCCATGGTTCTTATAAGCCCGCAGGTTTAAGACGTACATACCCCAATGTAATGACCCGTGAAGGGGTAAAGGGCCTGGAGCATAATAAGTGGAGCAGGGATATTACACCCGATCATGATCTTACAATTCCTTTTATAAGGATGGTGGCCGGTCCTATGGATTATACTCCGGGTGCTATGATTAATCTTGAGAGACAAAATTTTAACCCAATGTTCACCAGGCCGGCAAGCCAGGGAACAAGAGTACACCAGATGGCCCTCTATATTGCCTACGAAAGTCCCCTGCAGATGATGGCCGATAACCCGGTTAATTACCGCAAAGAACAGGAGTGTACAGATTTTATTGCAGCGGTTCCGGTTACATGGGACGAAACTGTTGTGCTTGAAGCTAAAGTAGGTGATTACCTTGTTATTGCCCGTCGTAAAGGCGATATATGGTACCTGGGCGGATTGAGCGATTCGGAGGCAAGGTCTTTTGATATAGATATCTCAGCACTGGGCAATGGTGATTATAATGCAGTGATTTTTATGGACGGAATCAATGCCGGCAGATATGCTTCAGATTATAAAAGGATTGAAAAAACTATATCATCATCAGAAATCCTGACTATGGAAATGGCACCCGGAGGTGGATGGGCTGCCCGCCTTACAAAGAAGTAAGACAATGAAACAATATCTCGATCTTCTCGACCATGTATTAAAGAAAGGCACAGAAAAGAGCGACAGAACCGGAACCGGGACAATAAGCGTATTTGGATACCAGATGAGATTCGACCTCGAAGACGGGTTCCCGCTTCTTACTACAAAAAAGCTGCACTTCAAGTCTGTTATTCACGAGCTTCTCTGGTTCCTGAAAGGTGATACAAACGTAAAATACCTGCAGGATAATGGAGTAAGTATATGGAACGAATGGGCTGATGAAAACGGAAGCCTTGGTCCTGTATATGGGAGCCAGTGGAGATCATGGCCCTCTGCCGGGGGTAATATCGACCAGATTTCAGAGCTTATTGATTCAATAAAGAATAATCCCGATTCGCGCAGACATATAGTAAGTGCCTGGAACGTTGGAGAGATCGCTAAGATGGCTCTTCCTCCCTGTCATATTCTGTTCCAGTTTTATGTTGCTGATGGCAGGCTTTCGTGCCAGCTATACCAGAGGAGTGCCGATATATTCCTGGGGGTTCCCTTTAATATAGCATCCTACTCATTGCTGCTGATGATGATGGCCCAGGTTACAGGTCTCAGTCCTGGTGAGTTTGTTCATACATTAGGGGATGCTCATATTTATCTTAATCATACTGACCAGGTAAAAGAGCAACTTACACGGAAGCCATTCCCTCTTCCCGGCTTAAAACTGAACACGGGGGTAAAAAATATATTTGATTTTAAGTTCGAAGATTTTGCGCTGTATTCGTACAGGGCGCACCCACATATTAAAGGCGAAATAGCAGTATAAGGATATGATTACAATAATTGTTGCAGTAGCGGCTAACGGAGGTATAGGGAAGGATAATAAATTACTATGTTATATACCCGGCGACCTCAAAAGATTTAAGGAAATTACCACGGGGCACACCCTGCTTATGGGACGAAATACCTGGTACTCCCTGCCTAAAAGACCACTTCCCGAGCGTCAGAATATAGTGCTTACCGACGATCCGTGTGAATGCATAAAGGATTGTGAATCTGCTTATTCTATAGCAGATGCACTGAGCAAGGTAACAGAGGGCAACGAGATCTTTGTTATTGGTGGAGGAATGATTTATAAGCAGTTTATCTCCAGGGCCGACAGGTTGCTTATTACACATGTGGATAAGGAGTTTGATGCAGATACCTTTTTCCCTGAGATTGATCCGGAGATATGGGAGATTACAGATAAAGAATATCATGGTGCGGGCGAGACCAACGATTTCTCCTATTCCTATGTTACCTATATGAGACGTAAGTAGAGATCGCTTATTATCAGTATTCTACATTTACAATTGCATGCAATTCAGAAGTCTGTTAAAAAAAAACTTCATAAATTGCTTAAACCTTTTTGTCTTTATTGTATCAAAGCTGGTGTAACTAATAAACTGTAAATTATGAGAACAAGCAAATTTTTATTCGCAATACCCCTGGCTCTATCCATCCTTATCTCCTGCCAGCAGGAAAAGAACCCGATAGGCACAGACGACCTTAATATGGCTGAGGATGAAGTTGTTGCAGAAGCTATGTTTGATGACGTGTTCAGTTCAGTTGACAATGTTGTGCAGACATTCGATATTTTTATGAAAGGAGAGGAAGCAAAAGGCGATGGAATTTTTGTTTTATGTGATTCCTGCCCTCTTGTTACGGTAGATCTTACAAACGAGGGTGTAAAACTCATTACTATTGACTACGGGGAAGGCTGTGAAGGCTTTTACGACAAAGTCAGGTCAGGAAAGATACTTATCGAGCTCAACGGGCACAGAAGGGAAGTGGGTTCGTCCAGGACAGTGACATTTGAAAACTATTTCTTCAACGGGATTAAACTGGAGGGTGTAAAACATACCGAGAACCTTGGGCCAAACGATAGCGGGAATGTTGTTTTCCTCGCAACTCTCACTGATGGACGGATGGTATTTCCGAATGACACAATTGTGGAGCGCGAGTTTACGCGCTACCGTGAATGGATAGCCGGCTATGACACCTGGAATATCTGGGATGATGAGTGCCTGGTAACAGGAGGAGCTTCTGGGAAAAACTATAAAGGTGTCAACTTTCAGAACACTATTATTGCGCCACTTCACTGGAAAAGGGTTTGCCGCTTCTTTGTAAGTGGTATAGTCAGTATCGAACGCGATGGAATTGAGCCATTTGAATTAGATTATGGAGATGGCGAATGCGATGCCATAGCAGTTCTCAGGAGAGGAGAGGAAGAAAAGGAGATTACCCTGAAGTTTTTACACAGGAAGGTAAACTAATATTCAGGATTAATTGATTCTGAAAGGGGGGGTGTATCAAAAGGGCGTAATCTTTGTCATTCCGAGCGAATGCGAGGAATCAGGGTTTTGATTGTCAGGCGATTAGATCCCTCGATTAACTACTAATGACAAAAGCTGTCATTTCGAACGAAGTGAGAAATCTGTAGCGACAGAGAGTTCAGATCCCTCGGCAAGCTACTAATGACAACTATAATTGTCATCTTTGTTTGTGATCCTGATATTCAGGTGTTTGAACTCGGGATGACAAGAGCATTATACTTTTGATACACCCCTCCTTTTTTTGAAAGCCTGCAACAATTTGGATATCTGCTTGTTTATTTTTTAAGAACTGAAGATTTTAAAAATATGAAAGACCTTAATGTTCTGCTTACCCGACTTCTCGAAACAGCAAATAAACTTACTCTCGATGGCAATGATGAGGATATCGCAATCCTTAAAAATGTAATGGAAGACTACCAGACTACAGACCTTGATATTTCAAAGTACCATCTTGATCCCGGTTCTAAGCCTTACGGGAGAAATATCCTGTTGAACAATGGTACCATAGAGGTGGTGTTTCTTAGCTGGGGACCAAACAGTATATGTGATGTTCATGATCACGGAGAATCATGCGGACTGGTAAAAGTGATAAAGGGAAATATTTCGAATATAATTTATAGTCCTGATAAAGTTACCGGAGAACCCATTCACCAGCAGGAAGAATATGTTGTGGATGATGTGTTTATCGAAGTCCCTAAAGACAGCTGGCACCAGATGAAAAATAACCTCGGTGAATTTTCATACACACTTCATGTTTATGCTCCCCCGGTAACAGATATGCAGGTATTCGATAAAGAGAAGAAACAGCTTATTACCGTTGATGAAAAATGTGGTGCCTGGACCACCGATACCAAACATCACCTGAGGGTAAAACAGTTATAGTAGTGACCGGAGCGGCTAAGGTTGCCGGAGTAATAATCCCGGCATTAATGCCGTTATTAATCCCGGCAATATCTTCAAGGTCTACACCTACTCCCTAATTCTTACGCCCTACGCCTTATATCAGAATATCCCGTAAAGACTGTGCCTGTTGGTGTTGCAGTAAAGTATGGAGTATATACTGTAGTTTAACCTGTTGGTATCCATTTTCCTCTGCAGGTAAAGAACCGGCTGATCCTTTTTTATCTCCAGGATATCATAAATTTCTTTTTCAGGTGCACGGGCTGCCCGTATAAATTGTTCACCTCCCTTAATCTCGAGGCTGTAGCTGGTTCGGAGGATATCAAAAAGTGACCTGTTGTCAAGGTTCCTGGAAGTAAAGCGTGGCAGGTTAATATTGGGAAGGTAGCTAATATCATAAATTACAGGCAGACCACTTACCTTCCTGAGCCTTGTAAAAAAAATACACCCTGAATCCAGCTCATGATCTGAAAGTGAAAAGGGGAACTTTTCAGGCCACCTTACAACTACAGGCTTGTGAACTGTTATTGTTTCCAGGTTGTCTTTACCTATTGCACCTGTTGTACCCGATATCGACAGAATGCCTATTCCTTTCGGAAGTTTATGCACTATACTGCCCTTACCCTGGTGCCTTTTGATAAAGCCCTCGTTCGTTAGCATGTCAAGTGCCTTTCGTACGGTAGGCCTGGTGAGCTTATGAATGCTGCACAGTTCATTCTCGGATGGAAGCAAATCACCTTCACGGTAAACCCCGTCAACAATATGCTTCCTGAGCTTCTCATATAAACGCCTGTACTGTGGAACTGCTTTTAAGGACATCAGGATATATTTTATGCAAATCTAAGAACAAAATCATTTAACTCAAAGAAAAATCCGGATAATTGCTATAGTCAAATGTTCTGACATGTAAATTACTGTTGTAAATATATATTGTAATGATCATATGCTTATTAGCTTATAACTAACAATGAATAAGGGAAATAAAAATCTTATATCAAAAAACTTCAATCCTGGATTATCTTTCTTATATTTGTACTTGTAATTACAAGTTAAGCTTATGGCAAAAACAATTATTATGCCCCGCCAGGGTCAGTCGGTAGAGTCCTGCATCATTACAAAGCTCTATATCGGGGAAGGTCAGCAGTTTAAGCAGGGCGACATTTTGTTTGCATATGAAACTGATAAGGCATCTTTCGAGGAGGAGGCTGAAGAATCCGGCACCCTTCTTAAATGGGCAGTAGCTGAAGGAGAAGAAGTACCAGTATTGAATGTGGTATGCTATATCGGAGAGGAAGGGGAAGAGTTTGAAGAGGTTGATAAACCTGCCTGCCGGCGAGGCAGGGATGATGAAGTTGATAAGCCTGCCTGCCGGCAAGGCAGGGTTGATAAGGTTGAAAAGGTTGATAGGGTTGATAAGGTTGATAGGGTTGACAGGGTTGAATCCTTACAGGATACCACAGTAAGAATTTCTCCCAGGGCAAGGAGGCTGGCCGCAGAGAAAGGGATTAAGCCTGATCTGATAGAGGGTTCAGGACCCGGGGGAAGGATAATAGTCCGTGATATTGAGAGTTATAAAGTGACTCCCGGGACTGTTTTAGCGGGATCTGACTTCACAACTGAGCCACTTAGCAAGGTCAGGAAACTGATTGCAAAGGCAATGTATAACTCCCTGCAGAATTCGGCTCAGCTAACTCATCACCTGGGAGCCGATGCAAGAAAAATGCTGAGGCTGCGGAAAGAAATAAAAGAGGCTGAAGGGAAGCCCGGCTTTGTAAATATTACCATAAACGATATGGTTAACTATGCCGTGGTAAGAGCCCTGGCTTCATTTCCGCGTGTAAATGCTCACCTGCCAGGCGATGAATTAAGGCTTTACAAAGCAGTAAACCTTGGTATCGCGGTTGATACTGACAGGGGCTTGATGGTTCCTTCAGTAAGGGATGCAGGGTCAATGACAATACAACAGCTTGCAACTGCTTCAGCGTCTGTGGCAGGTCAATGTCGTAAAGGTTCTGTAAATCCTGATATAATATCCCCCGAAAGTGCTTCATTTACTGTATCCAACCTTGGTGCTTACGGAGTTGAAATGTTTACCCCGGTTATAAACCTGCCCCAGGTAGCGATACTGGGAGTAAATACAATTATGCACCGCCCGGCCGATACCGGTGATGGTGTACTGGGATTTGTACCCTACATTGGGCTGAGTCTTACCTACGACCATCGGGCACTTGATGGTGGTGAGGCAACGCGTTTCCTGAAAAAGGTGGCCCTTGAGATTGAGAATATTGATTTTACTATTTAAGAATTTAACATACTTCAAAAAATGCCTAAAAGCCAGTTTTTAGACCCGGTCCGGCTCAGGAAAAAAGGTCAGATTGAATTCACCCCGATCCAAATAAATACCTATAATAAATCTATTGAGGAAGAGAAGAATAGTTTCACGCTCCGGGAGTTTCAGAAGATCTATTATGATATGCTTGTGATAAGAGAGTTTGAGACCATGCTCAACCTGGTCAAAACCACCGGTGAATATAATGGAGTAGCTTACAACCACCCGGGTCCGGCACACCTGTCTGTCGGGCAGGAGGCTGCTGCAGTTGGAATGGCATGGGAGCTTGATATCGATGATTATATCTTCGGCTCGCATCGCAGTCATGGTGAAATACTGGCCAAGGGTCTGAGTGCAATAGATAAGCTAAGCGATGATAAGCTTAGCGAAATAATGGATTCCTATTTCGATGGCCGGATAAAACATATTGTTGAAAAGGGATTCAGAGGCTCGGTTACAGAACTGGCCCGGCGCTTCCTGGTTTATGGTACCCTTGCCGAGATCTTTGCCAGGGAAACAGGCTTTAATAGGGGACTGGGTGGCAGTATGCATGCCTTTTTCACTCCTTTCGGCGTATACCCCAATAATGCCATTGTTGGCGGATCGGGCGATATAGCTGTTGGAGCAGCACTCTATAAGAAAGTAAACCGTAAAAAAGGCATAGTTGTGGCAAATATAGGTGATGCTTCAATGGCCTGCGGACCCGTATGGGAAGGACTTTCGTTTGCCACTATGGACCAGTTTACTGAGCTGTGGGAAGGCGATATGAAAGGAGGTCTGCCACTTATTGTTAATATTATGAATAACCATTACGGGATGGGCGGACAGACCTGTGGCGAGACAATGGCTTATGGTATTGCTGCACGGATCGGGGCAGGTGTGAATAAAGACCAGATGCATGCCGAAAGGGTCGACGGACTTAATCCGCTTGCTGTAATTGATGCCTACCGCAGGAAGAAAAAGATTATTGAGGAGAAACGCGGACCTGTTTTACTGGATGTAATGACCTACAGGTACAGCGGGCATTCACCATCTGATGCATCCTCATACCGGACAAAAGAGGAGATGGATGCCTGGTCGCAGCACGATTGTATAAAACTATTTGGGGATCAATTGCTCGCAGCAGGACTTTCTACAGAAAAGGATATTGAAAATATTCAGTCCCTGGTTAAGGACCTGGTATATGAAATGTTTACACTGGCTATTGACGACAGTATTTCTCCCAGGATGGACCTGGATAAGGAACCCGAACTGATAGGCGAAATGATGTTTTCAAACAAATCAATTGATGCCATGGAAGAGGGTGAACCGGAAGTTCTTCTGCCACTCGGTAAAAATCCCAGGGTGGAGCAGATTGCCCGGAAGGAAAGATTTGCCTTCGATAATAAGGGTAAGCCCTATTCAAAGATGAAACAGTACCAGCTGCGCGACGGAATATTTGAAGCTGTAATAGACAGGTTCTATAAAGATCCCACACTTGTGGCTTTTGGAGAAGAAAACCGTGACTGGGGCGGAGCCTTTGCAGTATACCGTGGTCTTACTGAAGCGCTTCCCTATAACAGGCTTTTTAACTCTCCCATCTCCGAAGGAGCCATTGTTGGCGCGGCTATTGGTTATGGCATGTGCGGAGGTCGTGTTATCCCCGAAATCATGTATTGCGATTTCCTTGGCAGGAGTGGCGACGAGGTTTTTAACCAGCTTCCCAAGTGGCAGGCCATGAGCGGTAATATGATTAAAATGCCTGTTGTATTGAGGGTTTCGGTAGGATCAAAATACGGAGCACAGCACTCGCAGGACTGGACCTCGCTTGTGGCTCATATCCCCGGGCTCAAGGTGGTATTCCCGGCCACACCCTACGATGCCAAAGGCCTGATGAACTCGGCCCTGCAGGGCACCGACCCGGTGGTATATTTCGAAAGCCAGCGCCTATATGATATTGGTGAGCAGTTTCATAGTGAAGGAGTCCCTGAGGGATATTACGAAATTCCGCTGGGCGAACCTGATATAAAAAGAAAAGGATCGGATATTACAATCTTAACCGTTGGTGCAACTCTTTACAGGGCCCTGGAGGCAGCAGACAGGCTGTCTGCAGAGTTTGGCATGGAAGCCGAAGTAATAGATGCACGTTCACTGGTACCATTTAATTACGATACAGTAATTGAATCAGTTAGAAAGACGGGCAGAATTGTACTATCGGGAGACGCTTCGGAAAGAGGATCATTCCTGAACGATATGGCAAGGAATATTACCGAAATGACCTTTGACTACCTCGATGCTCCCCCTGTTGTTGTGGGTTCGAGAAACTGGATAACACCTGCCTGTGAGCTTGAGGATGCCTTCTTCCCCCAGGCTCACTGGATACTGGATGCCATCCATACCAGGATAGTCCCTCTTAAAGACTACAAGGCCAGGGAGAACTTTTCGGCCGGGGAACAGCTCAGGAGATTAAAAGCAGGAGTTTAGTAACTTTATCTGGTAATGGATATCTGGAAATATATATCACCTGCTGATAAGCATCTCTCCTATAAGGGAATAAAGATAAATAACCACGTACATACTCCCTGGTCATTCAGCTCCTTTGATTCTATTGATGAGCTGGTACTCCAGGCTAAAAAAGAGAATATCTCCGTACTCGGTATCAACGACTTTAATACCATGGCCGGTTACAGCGAATTTGCTGAAAAGTGTATTTCAAATAATATATTTCCACTCTTTAATATTGAGTTAATAGGTCTCAGCCGGGAAGATATGAAGAAGGGACTAAAAGTAAATGATCCCGGCAACCCTGGCAGAACCTACATTAGTGGTAAAGGACTTGCATACCCGGCAAAAATATCCGCTCATAACAGAGCAAGACTGGAAGAGATAAGGGAAAAATCGAATCTTCATATCAGGCAGATGAGTGAAAAGGTAAACGGGCTGCTGCAGGAGATTGATAAATCACTTTCTGTCGACTTTGATGATATGCTTGCCAACTATACCCTCGGAATGGTACGTGAAAGGCATCTTGCAGCAATGATCAGAAGGGTAATAGCGAAAAAGTATACTTCCGGTACAGAAAGAGACAGGGTTTTTGCCAGGCTGCTGGGGGATGATTATAAAAGTGAAGGTGATAGGGATTCTGCTTCACTCGAGAATATTATAAGGTCAAAACTGCTTAAGGCAGGAGGAAAAGCCTTTGTTGAGGAAGATCCCGCAATATTTATCGATCCTGTTGAGATAAGGAATCTTATACTCGATGCGGGTGGAATACCGACCTATCCTTTCCTGGCCGATTTTAAGAGCGGTGAATATACCGATTTTGAGCATGACAGGGAAGAAGCAGCCATAAAGCTTATTGACAGGGGTTTCTACAGTGTTGAGTTTATTCCCGTCCGCAACGATTTTAAGAGATTCAGGGACTATGCCCTCTTCCTGCACAGGCATGGATTTATTGTCAGCTTCGGTACAGAACACAATGTTCCCGGAAGCGCCCCGCTCGAAGTACAGGCCGGAGGTGGAGCAAAGCTGGATGATGATCTTTTGAATATAAACCTGGAAGCAGCAGCAATTCTGGCCGCTCACCAGTATAGGGTATATAAGGAGGGAGAAGGCTATCTGGACTCGAAGGGTAAACCAAAGATTGAAGAGAAAATGGAATATATTGAACTTGGTAAGAAACTGATTGGCTCTGTTGTTGGCACAAGGCACAAGGCACAAGGATAAGAGGTAAAGATTATATAAGGATAATATTTCCCCTCCTTGCATGGTAAGGAGGGGTGTCACGCCCTTAGCGTGACGGGGTGGTTTAAAAACTTAATTAAGATGAAAGCGAACATAAAAAATAAAACAATAATAATTACCGGAGGAGCACAGGGTTTTGGTGCCGGGATAGCGGAAGAGCTGTACAGCCAGGGGGCAAATATTGTTATTGCCGACCTGAACAGGGAGTTGGGAACCGCTATGGCCGAAAGACTGAATTCACCTGAAGCTTCCAATGCTGCAATATTTATTTATTGTGATGTTGCAGATTTTGGGTCTGTTAATACGATGGTTTCAGAAGCTGTTGCACATTTTGGCCGTATTGATGTATTTATAAGCAATGCAGGAATCCTGAGAGCAGGCTCACTGGATGAAATGGATCCTGAGACCTTCGACCTGATGACCAGGGTAAACTACCAGGGCTATTTTAACTGTGTAAAGGCAGTTGCTCCATATATGAAGAAACAGTTCAGCAAAGAGCCAGGGCGCTATATGGATATAATACAGGTAAATTCAAAGTCAGGGCTAAGGGGCAGTAATAAGAATTTTGCCTATGCCGGTGCCAAGTTCGGTGGATTGGGACTTACCCAGTCATTCGCCCTAGAGCTTATGCCTTTCAATATCAAGGTAAACTCAATATGCCCGGGTAATTTCTTCGAGGGACCGCTCTGGTCAGATCCTGAAACAGGTCTTTTTAAACAGTACCTGGATACCGGTAAGGTGCCGGGGGCAAAAACTATTGATGATGTAAAGGCATTTTACGAAAGCCAGGTGCCTGCAGGCCGTGGTTGCCGGGTAAGCGATGTGGTAAAAGCCATAAACTATGTTATTGACCAGGAATATGAAACCGGCCAGGCTATACCTGTTACCGGTGGACAGATAATGCTGAAGTAATATGAAAACACGCGGAGTAAGACTGTATGGGAAAGGAGACCTGAGGCTCGAGGAATTTGAGCTGCCACCAATAAAAGATAATGAGATCCTGGCAAAAGTTGTAAGCGACAGTATCTGCATGTCGTCACACAAGGCGGCCACACAGGGACCGGAACATAAGAGGATTCCTGATGATATTGCTGAGAATCCTGTTCTTATAGGTCATGAGTTTGCAGGTGAACTTGTTGAAGTTGGTTCGAAGTGGAAGCATAAGTATAAAGCAGGGGATAAGTTTTCCATCCAGCCCGCAATTAATTATGAAGATGGTCCGATGGGCATACTAAGTGCCCCGGGCTATTCATATAAGTATATAGGAGGCGATGCCACCTATGTAATAATCCCGGATGAGGTTATGGAGCAGAACTGTCTTCTCAAATACAATGGTCCAGGATATTACCCGGCCTCACTTTCAGAACCCCTGTCATGTGTAATCGGAGCCATGCATGCCAATTACCATACAAGGCCGGGCTCCTATGTGCACCAGATGGAGATTGTTGATGGAGGAAAGATGGCAATACTGGCAGGTGTGGGCCCGATGGGACTGGCAGCAATTTCTTACGTGCTTGAGCGCGAAGACCGTAAGCCATCATTGCTGGTGGTAACAGATATTGATAAAAAGCGACTCGAAAGGGCAGCATCGCTTTACAGCGTAGGCTATGCCGGGTCTAAAGGAATAGACCTTCGCTATATAAACACCTCTGAGCTTGATGATCCTGTGGCGTATTTAAGGCAACTCACAGGTGATGAAGGATTTAACGATGTATTTGTCTTTGCCCCTGTGCCGGCTGTTATTGAGCAGGGAGATGCCATACTGGGCTTTGATGGCTGCCTTAATTTCTTTGCGGGTCCGGCAGATACGGAGTTCAAGGCCCCTTTTAACTTCTATAATGCACACTATAATTTTACACATATTGTAGGCACCTCCGGTGGTAATAATGAGGACATGCAGGAGGCACTGGAGATAATGGAGAAAGGGCTCGATCCTGCAGGCCTTGTTACACATGTTGGAGGGCTAAATGCGGTTATAGATACTACCCTTAACCTTCCGGATATTCCGGGTGGAAAAAGGCTGATTTATACCCATATCGATATGGAGCTGACTGCTATCGAGGATTTCGCGGAGAAAGGCAGGCAGAGTAAGTTCTTTGCCGACCTGGCAGAAATCTGCAAAAGGCATAATGGCCTTTGGAACCTGGAGGCTGAGGCCTACCTGCTCAGGAGATGTATGTAGAAGAAGGTTGAACGTTCAGCCTTGCGGCTTCACTGTTGATATGAAACCTGCGGTTTCAGGTTTAGAATGAGTTTATAAGATTTGAGAAGCTACATAACTGCAAAACCGATCCAGGAGGGATCGCACACATTTAGTTAGGACAGGCACACAATAAAAGTTCCGCGGCAAACAGGCACTTCTTTGGCGTACCGCTCAACAGTGAGGCTTTAGCCGAACGCTCAACTTTTACTACCTTTACGTCAAAGATCTTAGCAGATGAAAGCAATACACCTGGATAGTTTAAATAAGCTGGTTCTTTCTGAAGTTCCCGATCCCCCTGCACCTAATGGGAATGAGCTTTTGTTGAAGGTAGAGTGTGTGGGTGTCTGTGGGTCTGATATACACTATTTCAGGACGGGCAGGATAGGAGAGCAGGTAGTTGAGTTTCCCTTTATCCTTGGTCACGAGTTTTCTGCTACTGTACTTGAAACAGGCACCGGCGTTAAAAACCTTAAGCCGGGCGATCGTGTGGCTGTTGACCCGGCCATGCCCTGCTTTGAGTGTGAGCAGTGCAGTCAGGGAAGGGAAAATACCTGTCTTAATCTTTTATTTCTTGGATGCCCGGGACAGGCTGAAGGAGCTATGAAAGAAAAGATCCTGATGCCGGAACACTGCTGCTATAAGATCCCGGATACAATGAGCCTGGAGGAGGCAGTGCTGGTAGAACCACTTTCAATTGGGTATTATGCGGTGCAGAGAGCCGGTAATTTGCAGGGTAAAACTGTGGCTGTTCTTGGTGCGGGACCAATAGGAGATTCTGTACTTCTTTCGGCAAGACATTTTGGAGCAGCCAGGATTGTTGTAACAGACAGGATAAGTGAGCGGGTTAAACTGGCAAGTGACCTGGGTGCTGATTATGTCTATAATGTTGAGTTATGCAATGCCTCGGAAGAGATAAAAAGGGTTATCCCTGAACTTACTGACATAGTATTTGAGTGCTCAGGTGAGCAGGAAGCTTTTGACCAGGGAATAGATATACTTAAGCCGGGAGGCACACTTGTGCTTGTGGGTATACCGGAGTTTGAGAGGTGGAGTTTCAGGGCTGACCAGGCAAGGAGAAAGGAGCTGAACATATTACATATTCGCAGACAGAACGGCTGCGTGAAACCTGCCATTAAGCTTATTGCCTCGGGCAAATATGATTTCGGGAAAATGATCACCCACCGCTTTGCTCCCGAACAGAGCCAGCAGGCCTTCGAAGCAGTTGCAAACTACAGCGACGGAGTCCTGAAAGCCCTCCTTGATATACGAATGACGAATTAAGATTTATGATTTAAGAAGTAAATCTTCAACCCGGGTGCAGCCCGCTAAACAGCCAGGCTTTTGCCTGGCGTTAAACAGTGAGGCGATAGCCGAACGATAAACACCGTTCAACTTTACTTTACCAGGGCTATTATTGCTTCGTTGAGGTTTACAGCTTCCGGTGATGTATAGACTACAGTTCCCTTTGAAAGGTCTATAACATAATCTATACCTTTTTCTTTTGAGACCTTGTCAATTGCATTCTGGATTTTCTGATACACCGGTTGCAGCATCTCCATATTATGTTGCTGGAGCGTATTATTCGCGTTTTGTTCAAATTGTGTTAACCTGTTTTGCTTGGCAAGTAAATCTTCTCCTTTTGTTTTTTTAACCAGCTCAGAATAAGTGTCCTGCTTCTCCTGGTAGTCTTCGAACATTTTATTGTACTCCACATTCATTTCCTCGAATACCTGTTCAAATTCAAGCCTTTCGGCCTCAAGTACTTTCTGGATACTGTCGGTTACCGGCAGGGCAATCATTATCTCGTTAAGGTTAATATATGCTATATCGGAGTTTTTCTGTCCGAACGATACCAGGCTCATTGCCAGTAGAATAGTTACAGTAATAATATTTTTCATCGGTTTAGATTTAATTAGGACCCGCAAAATACGAAAAGCAACAATACGTGATACTTAATTTAAAGTTAATTTGACTTAAGGAGATGTTAAAAAGAAGTTGAGCGTTCAGCCT
>JAZBNV010000067.1:0-22086 GCA_036350795.1 Marinilabiliaceae bacterium | reverse complement strand
GAAGAAACCTCTGGAGAAAGTTTGATGATGGATTTTTTGGTCCTGACCCGGAGACTAATACCGCCGATGGTATAAATAACGGAAGTGCATGGTTTAATTACAGTTTCCCATCACTGAAGACATATGCAATATCTGTTACAGCAACTTTTTAAATTAAAATGAAATGAAAAAGATTTTAACTTATATTTTAATGCTTGTAGTGGTTTCAATTTTTACTACAAGTTGCGACGAGTGGCTGGATGTTGACATAAATCCAGACTCCGTTGCAGATGGTCCCGGAATAAATGAAAAGACCTACCTTATTGGTGTAGAGGCCGAATGGGCCGGATTGTCTGTCGCTCAGTTTCGCTGGTGGAACCAGATGATAAACTGGGTTCTGTGGTACGCTTCTGATGGCACACAGGGTTACGAAGAAAGATTCGAAATAGAAACAAACCAGGGTAGTGAAGTATGGAACTCCTATAGTGGCTCTCTGAAACATGCAGTGGCACTTTATGATAAGGCGAAGGAGAATGGTAATAAGAGATACCAGGCTATTGCTGCCACAATAGCTGCATGGCACTGGTTCTATATTGCCGATGTATACGATCAGGCCCCGCTTGATGAGGCAATGAATGGTAAGGATTTTATTCATCCTACACCTCAGCCGCTGCAGGATCTTTACGATCATGCCAATGGTCTTCTTGACGAAGCAATCACGCTCTTCGGTGCTGCAGATCCGGGAGATCTTGTTCCAACAGCAAATGAGGACTATATGGGTAAAGCAGATTGGGCTAAATGGACCAAACTTGCCTATTCCTTAAAAGCCCGCCAGGCAATGAGACTTACTTACCTTCCTGGCACCAGCGCTACTGCACAGGCTAACCTGGCTCTTACCTACCTCGCCAATGGTATGACACAGAACTCTGACCAGATTGAATGGGTTCACCTGTCGGATATTAATAACAGGAGCTGGGCTTACAGGGATTTTGAGTACGATTATTCAGCAGCCGGTTTTACACCAAGTATCTGGATAGTTGACCTGATGAACTCTCTGAATGATCCAAGGCGCTATGTATTCTTCACCGAGGCTGAAGCCGGTGGATTTGTTGGCCATGTAAGTGGATATGCATCTATCAGTGGCAACAGGCCAAGCCGTTATAAGGATACTTACATTACCCCCGAGTACGGAGATAAGATAATGCAATATGCAGAATGCCTCTTCCTTAAGGCTGAAGCTTATGCACTGCTCGAAGATTATCCGAATGCACAGATTGCACTGGATCAGGGTGTAACAGCAGATATGCTGTATCACGGAGTTCCACAGGATAGTATTGATGCCTACCTGGCTCAACCCGGATTAACAATGCCAACAAATGTAGAGGATGCCCAGAAACTGGTTATTACAGAAAAATATCTCGCCAATGTATTCGAAACATACGAGTCATATTTTGATTTTATCAGAACCGGTTATCCTGAGTTTGACTTCCCTTATTCAATCCTTAACATTATTAATGACGATACATATCCAAGAAGATATTCGTATCCCTCAGATGAGATTGAAAAGAATCCGAATATCCAGGCAATAGGACAACCTGATTATTTTTCAAAAGGAGTTTCATGGGACACCAAACCATTCCCCTGGAGATAGAATATAGAATAAAGTGTTTTTAAAGAGAAATGGTGCAGCTGACAACTGCACCATTTTTTATAGCTTATCGCTAATAATATCCCTGCCGCTCAGCGGCCTGGTAATAAAGCGCGAGAAAGCTTTAAAAGTAGTAAGGTAGGATATGGTGGCCCCGTTTTTTTCATTATTGAGAATTTTCTCAACAAGGAACTCAGCTACAGTATCAACTTCCTCTGCAAGAATATTAAATATCTTACGGGCCCTCCTGGAACCATCCGGATCCTTCCTTACCGGATCAAGTATCATATCAGTAACTACCATTCCGGGCAGAATAAGTGATACATTTACCGGGCCGTCTTTTATCTCTCTGGCAAAGGCCCTGGTAAAGTATTGTACCGCCCTTTTCGACATGCCGTAGGGCGCAAGACCTTCTATCATCCTTCCATCACTGCCCAGACCACCCATATTGTAGATCGAACCCTTGCCCTGCTTTTTCATCCTGTTATAAGCTATCTGGCAACATGAAATTAAGCCTTTAATATTTGTGTCGATTAGCCTGTCAATTTCTGAAGGATCAAGATCTCCCACAAGTTTCTCAGAATTTGACAGCCCGGCATTGTTTATCCAGATATCAATTTCACCGAATAGCTTGGTCGCAAAATCCCACATCATCTCTATATCAGCAGGCTTTGTTACATCGCAAACCACTCCTTTAAACAAAGAGGGATCGAGATCATCGGGGATCTTTTCGTACGAGTTGGTTACAGATTTATCATTGGTACCACTATAGGTAACCCTGCATCCCTGCCTCACAAATTCTTCAACCAGTCCGGCACCTATTCCCCTTGTTCCTCCTGTAATAACAACATGTGTCATATTTAATTCAATTATTTTTTCTAAATTACGAATTCTAATTCAGATAGTGAATAAAGTAAATAATATAGCTTCTGAAGTGAGAAAAGGATGACAGAAATCAACTAAACGACCAAAGAATTAAACAACTCAACAAGTAAACGGTTTAACAATTAAAGAGATTAACAAATCAACCTGTCTGACATGCCTCCGGCGGGCAGGCAAATGAAAAAACAAACAATTAAACAGAATAATAAATTATGAAATCGGACATTGAAATTGCCCAGGCGGCTAAAATGCTGCATATTAAAGACATTGCTGCAAAACTTGACATTCCTGAGGATAAGCTGGAGTATTATGGTAAATACAAAGCCAAGCTTCCTCTCGATCTTATAGATGATGAAAAAGCAAAGCAGTGTAAGCTGGTTCTTGTAACCGCAATTACACCTACTCCTGCCGGTGAGGGCAAGACCACAACTTCTATCGGACTTACCCAGGCAATGAACAAAATTGGAAAAAAGACAACCGTTGTACTGCGCGAACCATCACTGGGTCCGGTATTTGGGATAAAAGGCGGAGCTGCCGGCGGTGGTAATGCACAGGTAGTTCCTATGGAGGACATCAATCTTCACTTTACTGGCGACATATCAGCGGTTGAGAAAGCCAATAACCTGCTTGCCGCTCTTATCGACAATAATCTTCAGCAACATTCTGTAAGTCTCGGGCTTGATCCAAGAACAATAACATGGAAGAGGGTAATGGATATGAACGAAAGAGCCCTTCGAAATACTGTAATAGGACTCGGAGGTCCAACGGAGGGAGTCCCTCGTGAAACAGGTTTTAATATTACAGCTGCTTCCGAGGTTATGGCAATTCTCTGTATGGCAAGCAGTATGGAAGATCTTAAACGCAGACTTGGGAATATATTTATTGGTTATACCTACGACAAAAAACCAATTTATGCCCGCGACCTGAAAGCCCAGGGTGCAATGGCCGTTCTATTAAAGGATGCCCTTAAACCAAACCTGGTTCAGACACTCGAAAATACACCTGCCATTGTTCACGGTGGACCCTTTGCAAATATTGCACAGGGAACAAATACCATCCTTGCAACCAAAATGGGCATGACGCTTAGCGATTATGTTATTACGGAAGCTGGTTTTGCCAGTGACCTCGGGGCTGAAAAATTCTTTGATATAAAGAG
The DNA here is from genome assembly GCA_036350795.1 of Marinilabiliaceae bacterium. GTDB lineage: Bacteria > Bacteroidota > Bacteroidia > Bacteroidales > VadinHA17 > JAUVKT01. The sequence continues at coordinate 18,421 of JAZBNV010000067.1, read as the reverse complement.
CCGTTTTGCCGGGTTCAAACCCGATTCAGTTGTTATCGTGGCAACAATCAGGGCATTGAAATACCATGGAGGTGCAAAACTGGCTGATCTTAAGGACGAAAACCTTGAAGCACTTGAGAAGGGAATTGAGAACCTGGATGCACATATTGAGAATATGGCTAATTTCGGGCTTAAGCCGATTATAGGTATAAATAAGTTTTCTTCTGATACAGCAGCAGAAGTTGATATGATTGAGAAGCACTGCGCTGCCAGGGGAGTTACTGTTGCTCTTAATGAATCGTGGGAATTTGGTGGCGAAGGAGCAATTGAGCTGGCAAAGAAGGTTGTGGAAGGATGTGAGGATAAGGCTAATAATTTCAAAACCCTTTACCCTCTTGATATGCCCTATGAAGAGATGATCGAGACCATAGCAACACGTGTATATGGTGCCGATGGTGTCGAATATACTGCCCTGGCAAAGAAGCAGCTCAGGGAGATTACCGAACTTGGACTTGAGAATCTTGCAGTATGTATTGCCAAAACACAAAAATCACTGTCGGATGTTGCTACCTGGAAAGGCAGGCCTAAGGGATATAAGATTGCTATCCGGGAGGTTGAACTTAGTGCGGGAGCAGGATTCCTTGTCCCCATATCAGGTGCGATAATGAGAATGCCCGGACTGCCTTCAAGCCCCGCAGCCGAAAATATTGATATTGACAATAATGGTATTATAAGCGGTCTGTTCTAGTCCCTGTCGCTCTGAGCAAAGCGAAGAGTCTGTACCAGGAGTATGTATTCTTCAGCATATTAAGGATAAATAATAACGGCATTAATAACAGCATTAATGCCGTTATTATTTTTCAGTTCGGTTTCCCGGCCCCTGCCGTCCATGCCTCCGGTAGGCCTGTCTGCCGACAGGTAGATAAACCGGCAGGCGGCTGCGACCTATGCCTTACGCCTTACGCCTTTCCTATATAGATTCATTATAAACTTCCGCTTTTATTGCACATATAGTTGTTCCGGAGAGCAAGTTTCCCTTTTTTTTATTTATTTAGTAACTCAGCAACAGTAGTTATAGCTCTAAATGAAATCAACTCAGGTATTTAGCAGAATAGAAGGTGTTGTTCTTGCGGGAGGACTGAACAAGAGGTATAATGGGAGGGTAAAGGCCAGGCTGCTTGTAAGGGATAAACCTATTATTGCACACACCCTGGGTGTCCTGGAAAGTATTTTCAGCAGGGTAAGTATTATTGCAAATGATAAGGAGGCATTTAAGGCTTATTCATCCTACCCGCTTTATAACGATATCTTCAGGAATGTCGGACCACTGGGGGGCATCCACGCTGCCCTGGCAAATACACAGGCTGATGCTGTATTTGTAGTGGCTTCTGATATGCCTGAACTATCTCCGGCTCTTATCAGGGAGATGTGTGAAGTCTTTCTTGAAAAAGACTATGATGCACTGGTGCCTTGGAAGGGTGAACAGAGAGAACCCTTGCATGCAATTTATTCCAGGAACATTTATTCGGGTTTAAATGATTATCTTACAAATAATAACAGATATGCCATAGTTGATTTCCTTTCAGGGCTGAATGCAGGGAAGTTTCTTACAGAGGAAAGCACACCTTTTACCAATATAAACAGCCCGGAGGATATGCAGAAGTTCAGGGCTAATATATCTGACAAATTATAATTTATGGAAGAAAAGTATAAAGAAATGTTTGCACCATTTCATGGCAGTGAAGAGGAACTTATTCCATTGCTTCAGCTGATCCAGAGAAATGATGGATTTGTTTCTTCGGAAGGGATTAAAGCTATCGCCGGATTTGCTGGTATCCCGGAAAGCAAGGTCTTTGGCGTTGCTACTTTCTATGCACAGTTCAGGTTTGAGCCAAAGGGTGAGAATCATATACTGGTATGCAGGGGAACAGCATGTCATGTAAAGGGAGCAACACGAATTGTTGAAGAACTGGAAACGCAGCTTGGAATAAAGGAAGGAGCCACATCCGATGATCTGAAATACTCCCTCGAAAATGTGGCATGCATTGGTGCATGCAGCCTTGCTCCGTGTATTATGAACAACGGTAAGGTTGAAGCAAAACTCACTCCTGATAAGATAAGGAAGTTATTTAAACCCGAAAAAAAAGCCTGACAAGATGAGTATGCCGGAATTTAATAAAGAAGCGCTGCTTGAATGGCAGGATTACATTGGTGGACCAAATCCGCTGGTGATGGTTGGTAATGCAACATGTGGAAGATCGGCAGGTGCTACAGAGCTTATTGAACGACTCGAAGAAGAGCTAAAGAACAGCAGCTATAAACCTTCAATTGTAGAAGTGGGTTGCGTTGGGATGTGTTTTCTTGAACCCATCGTATCTCTTTACAAACCAGGAAGCGAAGTATATTTTTACTCTAATGTAAGTGCTGAGGATGGAGCCGGATTGCTTGATTCGTTCTTTGGAAAAGATGAAGTGCCAGAAAGGAACCTGATAGGTACACTGGGTAAGGAAGGTATAAACGGTACACCTTCAATATTCTCTTCACCAATGCTAAAACCACAGATCAGGCTGGTGCTTAATAATTGCGGGATAATTGATCCGACAAACCTCAATCACTATATAGCAAACAAGGGATACTCAGGACTTGAAAAGAGCCTGTCCCTGGAACCCTACGAAGTAATCGCCAGTATAGAAGAGGCAGGTCTCAGGGGACGGGGAGGAGCAGGATTCCCAACTGCGCGAAAGTGGAAATTTGCCTACGAACAGCAAAGTCCTCAGAAATATGTTATCTGTAATGCAGATGAAGGCGATCCCGGTGCTTTTATGAACAGGTCTCTCCTTGAAGGCGATCCTCACTCCCTGATAGAAGGAATGATTATAGCCGGCTACGCAATCGGGGCTTCAAGTGCTTATATCTATTGCAGGGCCGAATATCCCCTTGCCCTTGAGCGACTGGACCTGGCTCTTAAACAGGCTGAAGAAAGAAAGCTGCTTGGAGAAAATATTCTTAATACAGGATTCAATTTTAAAATAAAGGTAAAGGAAGGAGCCGGGGCATTTGTATGTGGCGAAGAAACCGCCCTGATAGCTTCTATTGAAGGCAAAAGAGGAATGCCTGTACCCAGACCGCCTTTCCCTGCAGTTTCAGGTCTGTGGGGAAAACCTACGATAATTAACAACGTCGAAACACTTGCTTCTGTGGCCCGGATAATGCAGAACAGCCCCGGATGGTTTTCGCAGTATGGATCCGAAAGCAGCAAGGGAACAAAGACCTTCGCACTGGTTGGAAAGATTAAAAACACAGGTCTTATTGAAGTACCCCTCGGAACCACCCTCAGGGAAATAATATTTGATATTGGTGGCGGGGTACTTGGAGATAAAAAGCTTAAAGCCGTGCAAACAGGTGGCCCCTCAGGTGGCTGTGTGCCTGCCGAAAAAATGGATATACCGCTTGATTATGTTTCCCTTGCCGAAGCAGGAACAATAATGGGCTCGGGCGGCCTTGTTGTAATGGACGAAGATACCTGCATGGTTGATGTTGCCCGTTATTTTATCGATTTTGCCCACAAGGAATCATGTGGTAAGTGTGCTCCCTGCCGACTGGGAACAAAACAGATGCTGGATATCCTGGAGGATATTGTAAGTGGTGAGGGAAAGATGGAAGATATTGATCTGCTGGAGGAGATAGGCAGGGGTGTGGCAAAAGGATCTCTTTGCGGACTGGGACAAACAGCACCAAACCCCGTTCTGACCACGATAAGGTATTTCAGGGATGAATACGTGGAGCATATTCAGAATAAAAGATGCCCGGCAAGGGTTTGCAAGGATCTTAAGTACTACGATATTATTGAAGAGAAATGTACTGGCTGTCATATTTGTTTTAAGGTTTGCCCTGTTGCTGCTATCAGCGGTAATCCAAAGGAACTGCATGTTATTGACCAGGATCTCTGTATAAAATGCGGTATGTGCCTCGAAAAATGCCCCGATAAGTTCAATGCAATAGAGTTGCACCCGGGATCAAAGTATGTTGAGCAATAAAAGTCTGATTATGGTAAACTTAACTATTGACGGTATTGTGGTTAAAGCCGAAGAGGGAAAAACAGTTCTGGAGGCTGCCCTTGAAAATGGTATTTATATTCCCAACCTCTGCCATCATCCGGATCTTGTTCCTTCCGGTAACTGCCGGATGTGCCTGGTGGAGATTGAAGGCCGGAGGGGTGAAGTTATTTCATGTACAACCCCGGTTGAGGAAGGGATGCTTGTGAAAACCGACAGTGATAATATTTCGCATATCAGGCAAACAACCCTTGAAATGATTCATGCTAACCATACACAGGACTGTACCAGCTGCAGCAAAAACTCTGTATGTGGTTTGCAGGAGGTAACAGCATACGTAGGTGTAAATGAAAAACGCCTGGCGTCATTAAGAAAAACCCGCGAATACTACGAGCCCGATGATTCCAATCCCTTTTTCACCCTCGATCACAATAAGTGTATTATGTGTGGAATATGCGTGCGTGCGTGCGACGAGGTTGCCGGAGTAAATGCGCTTGACTATGGTTACAGGGGTTTCGATACAATAATAACATCAGGTTATAAGCAGAATATTCTTGAGTCGGTATGTGAATCATGTGGCGAGTGTGTGGTTCGTTGTCCCGTGGGAGCACTGCAGCTTAAGGAAACAAGAGTCCCCAACCGCGAAGTAAAGACAGTGTGCACCTACTGTGGTGTGGGCTGCAATATATACCTGGGCGTGAGAGCCAATACTATTGTCAGCTCACGGGGCGACAGGGAAAGTATAGTAAATAAGGGAAGATTGTGTGTTAAAGGAAGATTTGGTTATGAGTTTGTAAACCATCCTGAAAGACTTAAATATCCTCTTATAAAGAAAAATGGTGAATTTGAGAGGGTAAGCTGGGACGAAGCACTTGATCTTGTTGCAGAAAAGTTCAGTAAATCAAAGGGAAGCAGCTTTGCTGCCTTAACCTCGGCAAAGGCAACAAACGAAGATAATTATGTAATACAGAAATTCACCCGTGCCGTAATGGGTACAAATAATATCGACCATTGTGCACGTCTGTGTCATGCACCAACTGTGTCGGGACTCGTTCAGAGCTTTGGCAGTGGCGCAATGACCAACTCGATTGATGAGTTTAAAGAGGTAAAAACCCTCTTTTCAATCGGATCAAACACTACTGCCGCCCATCCTATAATAGGGCTTCATATAAAAGAGGCAAAGCGGAATGGCGGCAGGATAATAGTTGCAAATCCAAAGGAAATAGACCTCTGCAGGTTCGCAGATATCTATATGCAACACTATCCCGGAACTGATGTTGTTCTGCTGATGGGCATGATGAAGGTGATTGTTGATGAGGGACTTCAGGACGAAGATTTTATCAGGCTCAGAACAGAAGGATATATTGAGTTTATGGAATCGCTCAATGAGTTTGATCTCGAAACCACCGAAAGAATAACAGGAGTCCCCAGGCAAAAAGTGATAGACGCCGCCAGGATGTATGCCACTAATACACCTTCGTCAATTGTATATGCAATGGGAATTACCCAGCATAGTCATGGTACCGATAACGTACTGGCAGTTAGCAACCTGGCACTTCTTACAGGTAATATTGGCAAGGCATCCTCGGGAGTAAACCCCCTCAGGGGACAGAATAATGTCCAGGGTGCCTGCGATATGGGAGGCTTACCCAACGTGTACCCGGGCTACCAGAATGTTGGTCTGCCCGAAATAAAGGCGAAATTCGAAAAAGCCTGGAAGGCAGATCTTGATCCTGAGGCCGGTCTCACGCATACAGAAATGTTTACCGAAATCGAAAGGGGAAATATTAAATCTCTCTACCAGGTAGGAGAAAACCCCATCCTGAGTGAAGCAGACTCGAACCACGTGAAAAAATCACTCGATAAACTTGATTTTTTTGTTGTGCAGGATATTTTCCTTACCGAAACTGCCCGTTACGCCGATGTAATATTACCGGCGGCAAGCTTTGCCGAGAAAAACGGTACATTTACCAATACTGAACGCAGGGTGCAAAGAGTAAGAAAGGCAGTTGAACCTGCCGGTGAAGCAAAGGATGACTGGTGGATAGCTGCGGAGATTGCAAAGAGGATGGGAGCCGGTGGTTTTGAATATGAGTCAGCATCTCAGATTATGGACGAAATAGCCGAAGTAACCCCAATTTACGGTGGTATTTCTTTCGACCGGATAGAATATGAAGGCTTGCAGTGGCCCTGCCCTAATAAGGATCACCAGGGTACAAAGTTCCTTCATACAAACAGGTTCTCGCGCAAGAGCGGACTGGGAAAACTATTCCCTCTTACCTATAAGGCATCGGTTGAATTGCCTGATAAGGATTATCCACTACTACTGACTACCGACAGATCTCTCTACCATTATCATACCAGCACAATGACCCGGAGGGTGGAAGGACTGGAAAAAATAGAAGGCGAGGAGCGACTACTGATAAACCTTGTCGATGCCGAAAAGATGGGGATTTCAGATGGTGAAATGGTAAGTGTAAAGTCGCGGAGAGGCAATGTGAAGGTTAAGATAAAAGTGACTCATATAGTACCACCAGGTGTTGCCTCGCTAACCTTTCATTTTCACGAGACTCCTACAAACGAGCTTACAATATGCGCCGTAGATCCTATTGCAAAAATACCTGAGACCAAAGTATGCTCGGTGAAGGTGGAGAAATTGTAAATATTGTCATTCCGAGTGAAACGAGGAATCTGTTAATATGGGTAATAGATCCTTCACTTCGTTAAGGATAACAAAATAAGATATTATATGAAACGACTGGAGAAGTTTAAACCGGAGAAAGATAAGCTGATTGGAATCCTGCACGAGCTTCAGGACTCTAACCCGAATAACTATCTAACCGAGAAGGATATGAAGATGGCTGCCGGCTACCTGAATACAACATATTCGCATGTTTACGGCGTTGCTACTTATTATTCGATGTTCAGTGTAAAACCCCGGGGAAAATATATAATAAGGTTATGTAATTCGCCGGTTTGCAGGATGGAAGGATCGGACCCGGTGCTTGATAAACTTACGGAAGTGCTGAAGGTTCAACCGGGCGAAACCACAGGTGATATGTTGTTTACACTCGAATTTACCGAATGTCTCGGAAGGTGTTCTGAGTCACCCTCCATGATGATTAATAAAGATCTCTATGGCAATGTTGTTCCGGCTCAGATTGAATCGATACTAAAGAAATACAAATAATATGACTGCTATAAAAGAGCACAGGATTACACTGAAGAACCTGGGTCATATTGATCCTGAGTCAATAGACGATTACCTTGCCAGGGGAGGATATGACAGCCTGCGTAAAGCCTTGCAGGCAACTCACGTAGAAGTAATTGATGCCCTTGTTGAATCGAGCCTGAGAGGCAGGGGAGGTGCAGGATTCTCGGCAGGGCTAAAGGAGAAGTTTACCAGCGAATCGTGCCTGCGCTGCGCACAGAAATATATGGTGTGCAATGCCGATGAAGGTGAACCTGGAACATGGAAAGACCGGATTATTATGGAAAATGATCCCCATCTCCTGCTCGAGGGTATGCTGATAGCTGCTTATGCAATTGGCGCCACAAAAGCATTTATTTACCTGCGTGCTGAATATTATAAGTCGACCGAAATAGTTGCGAAAGCAATTGACAGCGCAAGGGAACGTGGAATACTTGGCAAAAATATTTTCGGTTCAAACTTCAGCTGCGATATAGAGATTCGCCTGGGTGCAGGTTCGTACCTCTGTGGAGAGGAGCTTACCCTTCTTGAGTCGCTCGAAGGAAAAAGAGGCTACCCCAGGATTAAACCACCCTTCCCGGCAGAAAAAGGCCTTTTTGGATTTCCAACCCTGGTGAATAATGTTGAGACACTTGCCACCATTCCTGCAATTATCGGCATGGGCGCTGATGAATACAGTAAACTGGGAATCCCTGAATCGCCAGGAACAAAGATATTTACAATAAGCGGTGATGTTGAAAGGCCGGGTTTTTACGAGCTTGAGATGGGGGCTACACTTCGCCAGTTAATATATGATCTTGCCGGTGGAGTAAAGAATAAAGCAGAATTAATGGCAGTACTGATAGGTGGAGCTGCAGGTACTTTTGTTGATAAAACAGTGCTCGATACACCGATGGGCTACGACTCGCTTAAAGAAAAAGGTGCCGTTCTTGGTTCGGGTGCAATAATGGTTCTCAATAATACAAGATCTCTTAAGATGATGCTGCAATCCATACTCGAATTTTTTAAACATGAGTCGTGTGGTAAATGTGTACCATGCAGGGTCGGTACAGATCGCCTGGTAAGGATGATAGAGGATATTAACAAGGATATGGAGCAGGGCTTTACACTGGATGATATGGTGGAGGAGGCAGAGAATATTGCCCGTACATCCCTGTGCCCGCTTGGCCAGTCTCCGATTTTACCCCTGGCCAGCCTGAAAAGATACTTTGATGACCATTTTAAATCGTGATGTTATGACAAAACTGGTAAACATTAAGATTGACGGTAAAAATATTAAGGCAAGTGAAGGGGCAAATCTCCTGCAGGTTGCCCGTGATAAGGGATTTGATATACCCGGCCTTTGCTATCACAGGAAGCTTACTCCTACAGGGGCATGCAGGCTTTGCGTCACAAAGATTGAGGGTCAGCGGGGACTCGTAATGTCGTGCACGGTAAGTGTAAGGGAAGGGCTTGTGGTAACTGCCTTTGATGATGAGCTTGAGAGTGTAAGGAAACGAACGCTTGATTATCTTCTTGCCGAACATAACGACAGCGAAGACGGAACCTACAGGGATGAACTATGGGAGCTGGCTGGGAAATACCAGCTCAGGGAACATAGTAAGAGGATGTACCCGAATATTCATATCGACCTGGATTATAAGATTGATGATAGCTCACCTGTTCTTACCTACGACGCATCAAAATGCATAAAGTGTTTCAGGTGTATAAAGGCATGCGATGAGGTCCAGGGCAAGAACATTCTTTCATTTTCTGAAAGGGGCATAGGTTCTTATATTGTTGCCGGCTTCGGCAAATGGGGCGAATCGGAATGTGATGGCTGTGGAGAATGTATCCAGCTATGCCCTACAGGTGCTATTGTTGAAAAACCGCACAGGTCAGTTATTGAGCTTTCAAATATCGACCGTAAGGTTAAAACAACCTGCCCCTACTGTGGCGTGGGCTGCCAGATAGAGGCTCTTGTTCAGAACAATAGGATTGTCAGGATAAATGGCGTTGAGGGTGTTTCTCCGAATGATGGACGACTGTGTATTAAGGGCAGGTTCGGGTACGATTATGTTGGGAGTAAGGAACGCCTGACAAAACCACTGATAAAAAAGGATGGCGTTTTTGTTGAATCGGAATGGGATGAAGCCCTGGACCTGATTGCAGGAAAGTTCGGTGAAATAAAGAAAAACCATGGACCTGCTGCCCTGGCAGGCTATGCATCTGCCAAATGCACTAACGAAGACAATTATATCTTCCAGAAGTTTATACGAATGGTCTTCGGCAACAATAACGTTGATTATTGTACGAGGTTATGCCATGCTTCAACGGTTACAGCAATGCTTAAATCAATTGGTGACGGAGCAGGCAGTAACTCAATTGAAGATTTTGAAACAACAGATTGTCTCTTTGTTACCGGTAACAATATTATTGAAACTCACCCTATTACAGCAACATATGTAAAGGCCGGTAAAGCCAGGGGAAATAAAATTATTGTTTGCGACCCCAAGTGGACCCCCCTTGTGAAATACGCCGATATATGGCTTCAGCCACGGCTGGGAACGGATGTGGCCCTGCTAAATGGAATGATAAGGCAGATAATACTGGATGGCACGATCGATGAAGATTTTATCAGAAACAGGGTACGCGGGGGATTGGAAGCATTTAATGAATTAAAGAACCTTGTTGAAAAATATACACCGGCCTATACCCAGGAAATTACCAGGGTTCCTGCAGATTTAATTATTAGTGCATCCAGGATGTATGCAAGATCTGAAACGGCTATGATAGCTACAGGAATGGGAATGAGTCAGCAGGTTACAGGAACACATAATGTGTTCTCGCTTATAAATATGATGCTGATTACCGGTAAAATAGGTAAGGAACGTTGCGGTATTGATCCGCCCCGCGGACAAAATAACGTACAGGGTACTACAGATGTCGGAGCATCTCCCGTTGTTTACCCCGGGTATATCCCGATTGGAGATGACGAAAACAGGAAGCGGATGGCGAAACTCTGGAATACTGATTTTGAAAAACTCTCGGGCAATCCGGGGCTGTCGACTGTTGAAATAATGCACGAGGCACATAAGGGAAATATAAAAGGCATGTATATTATGGGTGAAAATCCTATGGTTACTGACCCCGACCTGAATCATACCGCAGAGGCTCTCAGGAATCTTGACTTTCTTGTGGTACAGGATATTTTTCATACCGAGACAACACCCTTTGCCGATGTAATACTTCCGGCATCTTCATATGCCGAAAAGGATGGCACTTTTGTTAACAGCGACAGGCGGGTACTGAGGGTGAGAAAAGTTGTTCCTTTACCAGGAGAAGCACGCGAAGATTACAGCATTATACTGGAGATAGCAGAACGAATGGGATATGATATTGGTAAGTACGCTTCTGCATCAGAAATTTTTGATGAAATTGCTGTTGCCGCACCGATGATGGGCGGTATTGACTATAGCAGGATTGAACACCAGGGCCTGCAGTGGCCATGTCCCGATAAGAACCACCCGGGAACATCAACTCTTTTCCTCGAGAAGTTTAATACCAACGACGGACTTGCAGCACTGAATCCCGTAGACCATATTGAACAGCTTGAGAAACCTTCAAAGGAATATCCCTTTATCCTTAATTCGGGAAGGATACTGTACCAGTATCATTCTGCAACAATGTCGAGAAAAAACGAGGCACTGAATGCCTACGCCAATGAAGCATATGTGCTGATGAATACAATCGATGTGTATAAGCAGGGTCTTAAGTCGGGCGATAGGGTGAGACTATCCAACTCAAGGGGAGAACTGCAAACCGTGCTTAGAGAGAGCAACGAAGTGGCAGTAGGCGAACTGTTTATGCCCTGGCATTTTTCAGAGGCACTTGTAAATAATCTTACAAGAGCCGAGCTCGACCCATACTCAAAAATTGCACCTTTCAAATTATCAGCCTGCAAGGTAGAAAAAGTATAAATCACTGAAAATAATGAAATACAAGCCTGTTCGTGCCTTATTGATTATATCAATGTTGATTCTTTACTCGTGTGCCGATTATAAGGATTATTCGGATGTTCCTTTCAGTGAAAATGAGCCCCGCGACTGGGAAAACCCCGTACTTGTTCAAAAAAACAGGCTTGAGCCTGTAGCTTCTATGTTTTTGTACGGGACAGAAGAACTGGCACTTGAAGCCAGGCTGGATGAGAATATAAATTATATAAGCCTGGATGGTACCTGGAAGTTTAACTGGGTAAAGTCTCCCGACGATCGTCCGTACTGGTTCTTTAAAGATGATTTTGATGTAAGAGACTGGGACGACATAGAGCTACCTTCAAACTGGGAAAGGAAAGGCTATGGTATACCCATATACCTTGATGTGGGCTTCGGCTTTGAAAGTAATCCACCCTTAATTCATCATCACTGGAATCCCGTTGGTTCATATAAGAGAACATTTAAAATACCGCCATCATGGGATGGCAGGGATGTGATACTTAGCTTTGGAGCGGTAAGCTCGGCGTTTTATGTATGGATCAATGAAAAGGAGGTGGGCTACAGCCAGGGCAGCAAGACACCTGCTGAATTCAATATTACACCTTACCTCAGGAAGGGTAAAAACAGTATTGCAGTGGAGGTATACAGGTGGTGCGATGGCAGTTATCTCGAAGACCAGGATATGTGGAGACTCAGCGGAATTACCCGCTCTGTGCTTCTCAGTTCAAGGCCAAAGACCAGGATCAATGATTTTTTTGTAAAAGCAGGGCTCGATTCTGATTATAAGCACGGAACATTTAAACTCGATGTGGAAGTACTGGCAGAGGATATGGAACAGAACCTGGAGCTGGGTGTAAAAATATCGGATGCCGGTGAGATCCTGTATTCTTCGAGGAACAGGCTTAAGCAAAATTTTGCAGGTATTGATACTGTACTTGGAGCTATAAACCCATGGTCAGCAGAATACCCTCAACTTTACGATCTTATTATTACTCTTTATGACAGTGATGGCAGGTCAATCGAAAGTACTGCCACAAAGATAGGATTCAGGACAGTTGAGATTAAGGACGAAAAACTACTGCTTAACGGTAAGTATATTTACCTGAAGGGTGTGAATTACCATGAGCACCACGATGTGAAAGGGCATGTTGTTGACAGGGCAACAATGATAAAGGATATAGAGGTGATGAAGCGCCATAATATAAATGCTGTAAGAACATCACACTATCCGCAGCCTGAACTCTGGTACGACTTATGTGATAAGTACGGACTTTACCTGATCGATGAGGCCAATATTGAGTCGCACGGTATAGGATATGACAGGGATCGTACCCTGGCCGATAAGCCTGAGTGGGCACATGCCCATATGGACAGGACAGAGAGGATGGTGGAGAGGGATAAAAATCATCCTTCGGTTATTATATGGTCGCTTGGTAATGAAGCCGGCGACGGGCAAAACTTCCTGGCTGATTATAAGTGGATTAAGGAAAGGGATAATACACGCCCGGTACAGTACGAGAGAGCCGAGAAAAGCACCAATACACCGGAACACCATACCGATATATGGGCACCTATGTATGCAAGGATCGAAAATATTGAATCTTACGCCCTTGATAACAGCAGCTACAGGCCTTTGATACTCTGCGAATATGCACACGCTATGGGTAACTCGGTGGGAAACCTGCAGGACTACTGGGATGTGATCAAAAAATATGAAAAACTCCAGGGTGGTTTTATATGGGACTGGGTCGACCAGGGACTTCTTGAGAAGGATGAGAATGGCACGGAATACTGGACCTATGGCGGTGACTATGGTGAAGGCATGCCCAGCAACGGGCCATTCTGTATAAACGGACTGGTATGGCCCGACAGGACTCCAAAGCCTGCTCTTGAAGAGGTAAAGAAGGTTTACCAGTATATTGATTTTAAAGAAGTGAATCTTACTGAAGGTAAAATTCTAGCCTGCAATAACTACCTGTTTACACCTTTTGATCACTTTGAACTGCTATATGAAATTTGCAGGAACGGTAATGTAATAGCCAGTGGCACCCTGCATAATATTAAGATTGAACCTTTCGGAGCGGATACAATCCAGCTGCCTGTCAATACCATTATCCCTATACCAGGGGCTGAATACCATCTTAATCTTTTTGTGAAAACCACTGTTGAGAAGAACCTTGTTCCGGCAGGCGAGATTATTGCAAAAGAGCAATTCAAAATTGATATCCAGGCAGATGAGTTGAGGGTTTCTCCATCTTCCCTGCCGGTGGCCTCCTACACTGAAACTGAAGATAGGATAACAGTAGAAGGCAAAGACATTAAGATTGTTTTTAATAAAGAAAGCGGGCTTATCAGCTCATGGACCATCGCTTCGAAAGAAATTTTGAAAAAAGTCCTGTATCCTGATTTCTGGAGACCACTTACTGATAATGATTATGGCAACGGGAACGACAAAAGGGCAGCTGTATGGAAAGGTGCAGGCGAAGCTTTTGTGCCACTGTCAGTTGAAGCTAAGCAGGTTGCTGTCAGCCAGGTGGACATACTGGTTGAGGGTAATATAAGAGATGAAAAGGGTAGCGACATTGCATTATATAATACAAAGTACTCATGTCTGGGCTCAGGAGATATAATAGTCAATATCAGTTTTCAAAAGCTTGATCCTGACCTTCCCGATTTACCCAGGGTAGGTTCGCAGCTTCAACTGCCGAAAGAGTTCTCAAGGCTTAAATGGTATGGAAGAGGTCCGCATGAGAATTATAACGACCGTAATACTTCGGCTTTTGCAGGTATTTACGAAAGTACGGTTGCTGAGCAATATATACCTTATATCCGGCCACAGGAGAATGGCTATAAAACAGATACCAGGTGGCTTACCCTTACAAATGAAAAGGGTGAGGGAATACTGGTTTCGGGTAATCCGCTGATTTGCTTTTCGGCCTTGCATTACCTGCATGAGGATTTTTCTTCACCGGGCAACCTGGCCAATAACCGGAAGGATGCCTTCAAGGTAAATACACATACCACTGATCTTGTTGAGAGAGACCTGGTGGCCCTCAATATAGACCTGGGGCAAATGGGAGTGGGAGGCGACACATCATGGGGTGCACGGACACATCAGCAGTACAGATTTGAAGAGTCGCAGTACAATTATTCGTTCAGGATGCGTGCCCTTAAGGGACAGGAGCAGCTGGATAAGCTGCTTAAGCAAAGATTTTAAGAGTTATGATAAATATATTGTTCAAGAATAGAACATATAGATAATTAATATATATTTGAGCCTTTAACCATTAAAACCTATCAACCTGATGGATGCTGAAAACAATAACTACCACATCAGCTTCTTCAAACCAACTAACGACAGTACCCGACATAACCGTAATATGATAATCCAGCTGGTTAGCATATGGGCTGTTGCTATTTTTGGTTTTCAATTGCTGATTAAAATCCTGGAGAAACCGGTTCCTGAACAGGCCTATTTGACTTACGAAACTTACTGGGCCGATATTAAAGAAGGAAGCCTTAGTGATGTTGGACTGAGAGAAGTCGGAAAATCCACACTGTCGGTGCTCGGAAAAGTGGCCATACGCCCCGAATACAGGGCAGCGCTCGACAATGCTTTTAGCTGGATGGCATGGAATCTTGCCGATAGCACGACAAAAATTTTATTGCGCGATAAAGTGAGCGAGTTTGAAAAAGTTACTGAATCAAGTGTGCTTATTTCTGACCAGAATTACCTTGACCTGAAAAATGACCTGGTCCCGGTTCTGGGATCATTATTTGAGATACACACCAGCGATGTAAGGCGAAAAATTGCACCCCTGGAACTTAAGTCTTCAATGATGGAATCTTTTAGTGAGGAAAATGTGAAACTCTTCGAGGAAGCTATGGATTTATATTTAATCCATAACAGGTCGGTTCTTACCGATACAAAATTCCTTGGTTTCCCTTTTCATTACTTCTATACTGCTGTATTTCTGCTGGTATTATTTGTAGGTTTATGCTGGCTCTACTGTGTAAGGACCGACATGTTCAACAAGAGATACGGTATCGAAGATTAATACTAAAAAATTCCACTGATGAAAAAGATTTTTTTACCTCTTATATTGATGTCGGTCCCCTGTATTGCTTCAGCAGCAACAGCTGCAACTGAACTCGAAGGAAGTTTTAAGGTTGGTCCGGCGATAATTCTTATTACAATTTTAGTGCTTTTTGTTCTTGTCGGAATATTCTTCAGGGCAAAGGACACCAATGATTTTTATGCTGCCGGCAGGGGAATCTCAAAGGTTGGCTCAGGAATGGCTATCGCGTCAAACTGGATGAGTGCAGCCTCCTTCCTCGGTATGGCTGCCTTGATGTATGGTTCGGGTTATCATGGGCTTGCCTATGTTGTTGGCTGGACCGGAGGATATGTACTTCTCTTAATCCTGATGGCCGGACAGATCAGGAAATATGGTAAATACACTGCTGCTGATTTTATCGGAGACAGGTACTACTCAAAGGGCATGCGTGCTGTGGGAGCCATTATAGCAATACTTATCTCAATTACATACTGTGTTGGACAGTTTGGCGGAATAGGACTGATGTTTAAGTGGGTTATGGGAATTGACTATACGTGGGCTGTAATAATTGGCGGCCTGGTTGTTCTTTCTTATACCCTGATTTCGGGTATGCTGGGTGTTACAAAAAATATGCAGATACAGTATATAATAATTATCGTTTCCTTTCTTATCCCCTTATTTATCCTGACTGCAAAGTTCGATTATTTCTGGCTGCTGCCCCAGCTTGGATATGGTTCGGTGGTAAGCGATGCCGTAAACGGCTTGCCGATTAACGAAACAAAGGAATTAATTAATTCGCTCGGCCATGATTATGCAATAGTTCCTGCACCTGAATTTGCAATGCCATGGGATCCTTCTACCGGGCAGACCTTCTTCCAGTGGATAGCCATTGCATTCTCACTTATGATTGGTACTGCAGGACTACCTCATGTTATACAAAGATTTTATGTTGTGCCCAAGGCTCGTGATGCAAGATGGTCGGTGGTATGGGGCCTGTTTTTTATATGTATACTCTACTGGAGTGCCCCTGCTTATGCAGCTTTTGGTAAGATTCTCTCGGCTAACCCTGAGGTTGGAACCCTTGCCAAGGATGCAATAGTGGTTTATACAGCACAGCTTGGCGATATACATCCTCTTATTGTAGGCTTCCTTGCTGCAGGCGGCGTTTCGGCTGCCTTCTCAACTGTATCCGGCCTTCTTGTGGCAGGTTCCTCAGCTTTTGCCCACGACCTTTATGTAAAGGTAATAAACCCGGATGCAAGTCCGAAGAAACAGCTTCTCTATGCACGCCTTGCAACAGTACTTATGGCAGTTATTGTTACTATCCTTGCCCTCCAGAATTTTGCTCTTATAGGTCAGCTGGTAGCCGTGGCATTCTCGCTTGCCGGCTGTACCATATTCCCGCTCTTCCTTCTCGGAATCTGGTGGAGTGGCTCGAATAAGCAGGGAGCTATTGCCGGCCTTATTGCGGGAGGCAGCGTATCGCTGATTGCCATTACCTATTTTATTGCGGGTAAGTCGGGATTAATGCTTCCTGCCCATGATTTTGTAAGTTACTGGCTTGAAGCATGGTACTTTGCATGGATAGGAGCTCCGCTTGCCATTATTGTGCATATTATCGTGGCCAAATTTACAAGTCCGACACCTCTGGAGATCAGGAAATTCCTTATTGAAAAGGTACATAATTAATGGTTCAATCCCGAAATAGATCAACAGGGGCACTCATTATTATAATGATTGCCCTTGTGGTTATTGGGATATTGATTGCCCGTTCCTATTACCGGAATGCCAATAGCAGGGTCGACCCAAGGATTAAGGAAGCAAGGGAGTTATATGCAAGGTATAACCAGGTTGCTGCCTCAGGAGATTTCTACCACCTTTTCTCCCTTATCGACAGCATTGAGAATATTTATAATTCTGTAAAGCACTACCGTAACTCTTTTGAAAAGGGGGTACTCTATAACAACAGGGCCGCTGCCCTGATAACCCTGGCACTCTATGGTGACTCGGTTCACAGGGCTCTGAATCCTTATTTTTCCTATCCGGCCGATTCACTTATGGCTATGGCTGAACGTAATATTACTTATTCAATTGATATTTATAGTACATGGAAATCACGATTCGGTGCTTTACCGGCAGAGGAGATAAAAACACTTATTGCAGATGAATTCGGAGAAGCAGGCAATGCAGAAGACGGAAGAGATTATCTCGGATCACGTTCGCAGGAGATTGCCCGCAGCCTGCAGGAAACCGACAGGAGGCTTTCGGTATCTTATACAAATATGGGAATAGTGT
The DNA here is from genome assembly GCA_036350795.1 of Marinilabiliaceae bacterium. Lineage (GTDB taxonomy): Bacteria > Bacteroidota > Bacteroidia > Bacteroidales > VadinHA17 > JAUVKT01. The sequence continues at coordinate 849 of JAZBNV010000067.1, read as the reverse complement.
ATAGGTTCAGAGAAGATTATGAAGGTGCAGCCAGGTTTTACACGCGGGCACTTGAGCTCTGGGATATGAACCTGGAAGCAGAGAATAACCTGAACAGGCTTCTGGGAAGGCCACTAAAAAAGAGAAACTTTATTCAAAGATTATTTCCTCCGGAGAAATAAGGGGATTTATAATATACGACATAAGATTAATAAAGATGGCGTAATGCTTATGCATTGGGCCTTAAGAAAAAACGATTTTAACTATGAAAAAAACACTGATTACATCGATAGCCTTACTGCTATTTATAGGTCTTTATGCCCAGGAAGAAGAAAAATTCGGGATTAAGTTTTCGGGTTTTGTAAAGAATGATTTTTTCTACGACTCACGGCAAACTGTTGATGCCCGTGAGGGTCATTTTCTTCTATGGCCTTCGGCAAAACTTCCTGATGCAGGAGGAGTGGATATTAATTCAGGGGCAAACTTCAATATGCTTGCCATACAGACCAGGCTCACAGGCTCAATCTCCGGACCTGATGCCTTTGGAGCAAAAACTTCCGGCCTGGTAGAGGTCGACTTCTTTGCACAGGCAAATGATAATATTAACCTGCTCAGAATGCGGCATGCTTTTGTAAAGTTAAACTGGACAAAGGTGGAGTTGCTTGCCGGGCAATACTGGAACCCGCTGTTTGTTACCGATTGTTTCCCCGGTACGGTGTCATTCAATACCGGAACACCCTTGCAGTCATTTGCCAGGAACCCCCAGCTACGACTTGCTTATAATACCGGCGGACTGAAGTTTACACTGGCTGCTCTCTCGCAACGCGACTTCAGCTCGAGGGGACCTGCCGGGATATCCACTTCATACCT
>JAZBNV010000066.1:0-3683 GCA_036350795.1 Marinilabiliaceae bacterium | reverse complement strand
TTATTAGCAGTTCCGGGGTTCAAACAGCATTTCTTTTGCACTGGCCGTTGCTGCTGCTTTTGCTTCATTCGCTAATCTGCAAAAATTCTGAGGTCGTCTTTATTGAAGGCTTAAGGCTTAAGGCGTAGGGTATATGGCGTAGGGCTTTGATTGCAAATAAGCATGGAAGAGCCTTTACTGTGTTAATTACCACATATTTGCAAAAAAAAAGAAGTAAGCTGCCTGACCCTTGCTTTACCGTTTACCGCCTGCCTGCCGGTTTCGCTGCAAGAGTCGTGGCAAGGCAGAGGCGTAAGGGTGATGTCAAAAGATTATAAATCAGAGAATAATGCGGCCGCCCAGGTTTTTGCCGATTTCCTGGAGCATGGTGTTCAGAACCGAATATTTTTTAAGCAGGGTGTCCATTGTGGCAATATCTTTTTCTGCCTGGGCTTTTGATATCTCTTCCTTAACTCCCCTGATCATAGTCTGGATCTTATCTGACTTAAACTTCAGAACACATTCAGGAACCAGTTCCTTTAAAACCATCTGCTCGGTCTCAACATAGGCCTTCTTGCTGGTCCAGATAGTACTTAATTCATAAGACTCTGCCAGCAAATCTGCAGAGACACGACTGATGTCGGGATCCTGGTGCATTACAAAAAACTTGTCGCCGGGGAAAATGCCTTCCTTGATGTGAAAAGCATAATCGTCGAACATCCGCTTAAATATCTTATTGTTGAAGTCCAGTTCATCTGCCGTGATCTCACCTACTATAAATTGTGCTATCGATACAACTTCATGGGTTCCTTCTTCCTTGTTTTCAAGGGTGCGGAATTCATCGCTTCCGTATTTCAGCAACAGGCGTATTACCTCCCTTTCTGAAAAAGCTGTACCATCTCCAGTTCTGACAGGTTCCTGTGCTTTCTGACTCTGCTTTGGCAGGTCCTGGGGTCCGGGATAACGATTGCGATCGCGGAATGCCTTATCCCGCCTGAGCATATTAACTTCATTGTACAGTACCTGCTCGGCAATTCCCATAAGGTTTGAGCACTCCTGGATATATATAGTGCGGGATATGGTCTCAGGTATAACCGCTATGGACCGGACTATTTCCCTGACAAGGTTGGCCTTTTTAACAGGATCAGATTCCGCATCCTTAAGGAGTAACTCGGTCTTGAAACGTATAAAGTCTGTTTCGTGTTTTGCTATATAGCCGGTAAATTCCTCAATGCTTCTTTTCTTGGAAAAGGAATCAGGGTCTTCTCCCAGTGGCAGGGGTGTAACCTTTACATTCATGCCCTCTTCAAGGATAAGATCTATTCCCCTGAGTGATGCCTTGATCCCGGCTTCATCGCCATCATAAAGAACAGAGATATTAGAGGTGAAACGCTTGATAAGCCTGATCTGCTCCTGGGTAAGTGATGTGCCCGACGATGCCACAACGTTTTCAATTCCGGCCTCATGTAATGACAGCACATCGGTATATCCTTCAACAAGAAAGCATTTATCATCTTTCAGGATGGCCTTCCTGGCCTGGAATATGCCGTATACAATACGACTCTTATGGTAAATCTCAGACTCTGGTGAGTTGAGGTACTTGGCTATTTTAGTATCCTTCTTAAGCGTCCTTCCTCCAAAGCCCAGAACCTGTCCGCTGAGTGAGTGAATAGGGAACATTACCCTGCCGCTGAACCTGTCGAAGGTTTTTTCTTCTTTCTGGATTGTAAGTCCTGTCTTTACAAGGTAGTCGAGCTTATAGCCATCTTTCTGAGCCTTCTTTGTAAACCATTCCCACTGGTCGAAGGAATATCCTACCTCAAACTTCTTCAGTGTTTCCTGCCTGAAACCTCTTTCCTTGAAGTAGCTAAGTCCTATCGACTTACCTTCATCAGTGTTGAAAAGTGTCTCGCCAAAAACCCTTGCTGCATACGACGACAGAACAAGCATGCTCTCTCTTTCGTTCTGGGCCTGGATCTCATCAGCACTGAGCTCTTTTTCCTCAACCTCGATATTGTACTTTTTTGCAAGGTACTTAAGTGCTTCAGGGTAACTGAGCGACTCATGCTCCATAATAAAGTTAACGGCGTTGCCGCCCTTGCCACAGCCAAAACATTTGAAGATTCCCTTGGCGGGAGAAACTGTAAATGATGGCGTTTTTTCGTTGTGAAAAGGACATAAGCCAAGGTAGTTAACCCCTCTTTTCCTGAGTGAAACAAATTCACCAATGACATCCGTTATCTGGGAAGCATCAAGGATTTGTTCGATAGTTTGGAGAGGAATCATTTTATATAGATTACACGCTAAAATTACTAAGATTATTTAAACGGTATACGGTAAACGGCGAAAGGTAAACGGTTTTTTGTGAAAGTTTCTGATTATAACTATTTTGAATTCAAATAAATGTTTAATTAATGCTGTTATATTATGAGTAACTTTAAAGATTTAAGAGTATGGCAAAGGTCTAAAGATCTTACTGTAAAAATTTATAAAATCTCGAACAAAGGAAATATCTCAAAAGATTTTGGCTTACGGGATCAGATCAGAAGATCTGCAGTAAGTATTGCAAGCAATATTGCTGAAGGAGATGAATCAGGAAGCAATAAACTAGGAATCCGATTTTTTAACATTTCGAAAGGTTCTTCTGCAGAGTTATATACACAAATATTAATAGCCTGGGAGATAGGATATCTAAACAGCGAGGATAAAGATTATCTTCTTGAAGAATGTATGGCAATATCCGGCATGCTTCAAAAATTAATTGATGTACGGAAGAATTAATTGTTACCGTATACCGTTAACCTTAAGCCGTTTAGCCGTTTCACTAGAATCCAAAAGTAGCTCCCAGCGATAGTGTGGTTTTCTTGCCAAAAAAATAAGCTGCCGTCCAGTCTGGATTGCCTGTGATATTGGAGTGGGTGAGTGAGGCAGAAAAATACAGATCATTTATCAGCTGGTAGCCAAGCTGAAGTCCGAGACTGGTATTCTGCCATTCAATAGTTTCTATTAATGGATTGCCCAGCCTGTCGCCGCCAAGTGATGTGTAATCGGGTCCACGAATTGCATCTGAGAACCAGAGCCTGATCATGGAAGCTCTTACAGGCCTGTACTCAAGGGCAAAATACCATTCGCGCGAGTTATCCTTAAGGTAGTGACCAAGATTATAGGCATTGGTCTCGAAGGTAAGTGTGGGTACATAGTGCTGAAACACCAGCGGAAAGGTATAGGTAAACTCAGCCGTAAAAGACAGATCGTCAAGAGGTAGTCCGCTTAGTTTACCTCCTGCTTTCCAGGAAAAAAAGTTATACACCCCAGGCTCGGAGAAACGCGAAACAGAGAGTTCGTCGATAAAGATGCTGCCATATAAATGCAGATGTTTAAGCTGGCGTGATGAGATATCCAGAAACATCTGTGAGTTCATATTGTCAACTCCTGATGTGTACTGGTGATCAACCGATCTATAAAAGAAGAGGGGAAAAATATATAGCGGGTTGAAAGCACTGTTATCATAAATAATTGAATTGCCTGCCGAGACCCATAGTCCACGAAGATGCCTGAAAGAGAACATGTTGGCTGCAATATTCTTTCGGTGATATACCTCCCTGTAATCTGTGCCATAGGCATTGGTTACGAAGAAGGAGCGGGTGGAATCAACCACCATTGAATTCAGCCATCCATGCAGATAATTAAACTTAAACCATTCA
>JAZBNV010000065.1:0-12839 GCA_036350795.1 Marinilabiliaceae bacterium | reverse complement strand
GGATTAAATAATCCATATTAACTTCTGCTGGTGCAGAGCTCCTGTCTTCAGATGGTGAAGGGCTCCTGCCCTTCACCCTTCAGATGGTGAAGGGCTCCTGCCCTTCACCCTAAAATCCGAAACTAACGGTATCAGCGCAGGGCCGGAGCCCTGCACTATCAAACCATCGCAGGGCCGGAGCCCTGCACTATCAATGCACTATCAGTAAAAGATGCTAATAGTATGGAATTCAGAATCTACCGGTATTGAGCATTACCAGCATGCAGTCGTTTACAACCTCAATCCCGTTCTGAAGGGCAAGCCCGGCCAGTTCAGGATTAGTTGTGCCGGGATTGAAAATTATCCTCTTTGGTTTCAGGGCAATAATATAGTCGTAGAATTCTTTTTGTCTTTCTGAATTAAGATATAGGGAGACTGTATGAACAGGATCAATATCAAGAGGTTTTCCTGTTCTTATTTTGATTCCATCAAGATCTGTATCTTTTCTTCCTATGGCAATAAGTGGAATATCTCTTCTTTGCAGGCTTCTTACTGCCTTATATGCGAAGCGGTTTGGATTAGGGCTTGCACCCAGCACAAGGGTTCTTTTCTCCATCTTAATTTTTTTCAAATTTACTAAAAAAGAGATAATATTTTTCAGACCGCACTTATCAGAACAGAGGCCAGTGCAGATATTCCCTCTCCTCTCCCGGTAAAGCCCATTTTTTCGGTTGTGGTGGCTTTTACACCTATTCTTCCCTCTTCCAGTCCTGTTACACCTGACAGACTCTTCTTGATTGAATCAATATGTGGATTAATTTTGGGTTCTTCGAGGCAAACAGTTGAGTCAATATTAACCAGCCTGAACCCCATTTTACCTATTAGTTCAAGTGTCTGAACCAGCAATTTTCTGCTGTCGATATTCTTAAATCTTTCGTCTGTGTCGGGGAAATGATGTCCGATATCTTTAAGTCCTGCAGCTCCGAGTATTGCATCGCATATTGCGTGTATAAGTACATCACCGTCAGAATGTGCCACCGCACCTTTCCTGGAAGGAATCTTAATGCCGCCTATCCACAGGTCAAGTTCTTCCTCCAGCCTGTGAAAGTCGATACCCTGTCCAATCCTGATATCCATCTAGCCTGATGCTTTAACGCTTCTGAATGAATCGAAATCAAATGACAGTGAAAAACGCAGTGTCCTTGCAAGCGGGTGGTTACTAACCAGGGGCATAAGGTATGAGAAGTCAAGCGAAAAGACACTCATTTTAATACCTGCTCCGGCGGTAAAATATTTCCTGTTTCCCTTGCTGGCATGTTCGTGGAAATAGCCACCCCTTATTGCAAACTGGTTATTATACAGATATTCCAGGCCTGTTGAGATTGAAATTTCCCTTAATTCCTCCCTGAAGCCGTCGGGTGCATCTATAAAGGACTGAAATATGGCAACAGGAACGGCTACGTTAGGGTCTTTGCCTGCAATAATCTCACCTGTATTGATATCCTTTATCGGAGGAGTAGGTACCAGGAGTTTATTAAGATCCACACTCAGGCCAAGCTTGTTGTACCTGTCGAGGTAAATAGCTGTGCCAGCTCCCAGCCTGAAGTTCATTGGTATAAAATCAGGTTCCCTGTCGTCGGTATAGCTCATTTTGGCGCCAAGGTTTGAGAAATTGGTTCCGGCTGTTATCTCGGCGTCTTTTCCTGAGATATCCACTTTTTTGAGGTAATAGAAAGATACATCAGCTGCAAAAGAAGTGCCCGGTTTGGTCTCTGTGGTACCATCATAATATCCCCCGGTAAGGTTGGAATAAATAAACCTGAATGCAATTGCTCCTGATAACTCATCAGTCAGCAATCTTGAATAACTTGCATCAAGACTGAATTCATTTGCCCTGAAAACCAGTTGCTCATTTCCGAAGTTATCGGTAAATGGAATGTCGCCCAGGCTTGAATATAGCAGGCTCGAACTTACAACCTGTTTGTCGTCAATCCGGTAATACCCTACCAGGTAAGCCAGGTTAATGTCGGGGACCAGTGTTCTCAGCCAGGGTGAGTATGCTATACCAAGGCCTCCCTCTCCGTCAATGAAAGCATATTTTGCAGGGTTCCAGTGCATGCTGTATATATCAGGAGATGTAGCAGCTCCCACATCACCCATAGCACCGGCACGGCTGTCGGGGGCAATTGTAAGGAAGGGTACAACCGTTTGTATTGCATTCAGTTCATCTTCTTCCTGACCGAAGAGCTTGACTCCGCTGAATAAGATGCATGTAAGCAGGCAAATAAAAACAATCTCTTTTTTCATCAATCTTCTGTTTTCTTCTGTAAATATATAACAATTTTAAACTCACATTATTGTACAGGCCCTATAAAATGATCATCCTGCCCGATATACGTGCACTTTCTCCCATCCTGGTTTTGATGGTAACACTGTAAATGTAGACACCTCGTGCAAGCCTTGAACCACCATTGTCAAGCCCGTCCCAGCTTATAGGATTAATAGCAAATCCTCCCGTTAATTGCCTGCTTACTATTTGTTTAACAAGTTTACCACCTGAGCTGTAAATATTTATTTCAATATTAAACTCCTCACCTGGCCTGTTATGGCCCAGGCTGATACTGGTCTGGTTGCTGACAGGATTCGGATAATTCAGCAGGTCGGTAAGTATAAATCCCTTATCTGTCTCAACAATAAAAACAAGATTTTCGCTTGTGGAGTTATTGTAGTTATCCCAGGCACGCAGTGTAATGGTATGAGATCCTCGTTCAAGCTCCGGAAGGGGATATACAATATTGCCCGAAGTATATGTATCCAGGTTATTTTCGTAAAAATTATTCAGAATAACTGAATTGGCCCTGTCTTCATCAAGGTAAGTAACAATATCATGCCCGATACCTGTTCCTGCCGTATTAATACCACCCGGGTCGCTCAGTAATACAAGAAGTGTGGGCCTGGGATTGGTAATACCTCCATTCCTGAAAAGTGTGTCGTTAAGGAATAGCCTGATTTCAGGCCCGGTGGTATCTGCAGAAATCTGGTTATTAAAGCCACCAATAAGAATATCGTTAGAATAGCCTGTAAAATCTGCCGACCCACTTCTTGCGTAATAGCTTATCTTGCCATAATCATACAGGTAATTAATATCCCTCGGGATAAACATTTTAATCCTGAATTCGCCATTTTCAATACTGGCTTTACCTCTGAATAAGATCCTGTCCTGCCTTTCAAACTCAAATGGACTCCCACCATCGTTTGCCAGGCTGCTAACAGGGTATTTCTTATCAAATACCGTTACAAAAATTTCACCATCTGCAGAAGGGAGTTTTGTGCCTTCCCCATCAGTAAGATGTCCCGAGAGGCTTAGCTCTGAGAGAGCCTGTATGGTATCTGTAAAAGACAGCAGTTCAACTCCGTTAATTGAATCTGTTACAACCCTTCCGTGCCAGGGCCAGGCAAGCTTCAGTGCAGGGTCTCCAAGCAGCGTAAAATTTCTTTTATTATCGCCCGATCCGGCTGCGTTTTTGGCTTCTCTTACTATGTCTCCGAGTGCTTTTCCCCTTCCATTTTCATCCGGTGTAAAGGCACTTTCATAGATTTTACTGTTTAGAATGTAGTTGGGTGCAGAATAGACTATTCTTGTAGTTGTCAGCAGCGCAATACCTCCGCCTTCGGGACTCAAAAGTACCATTTCTCCTGCCGACTCCACCTCTGAAATTTCACCGCTGCCGGGATCAATATCTATATCATCAAACCTGCTGAATTCGCAGGTAGCCGTAATAAATACCGGCAGCCTGTCAATATTTGACCATGAAATAATATCCTCAATTTTTACTACCCGCTCATGGGCCAGTCCTTTTTCACTGCCATGACCGATATAATTAAAAATAAGTGCTCCACTGTTAAGCCTGGAATTTATGGCTTCTGTTGCAGCAGGGTAGGAGTCGCCGTTAATTGATGATTTCTGTACATAAGAGTCGAGGTATACCTTATCGGTATTGATATAAGGAGCTGTATTTCCGACCTGGTTATACAGGCTTTCAGCATCGCTCATATGGGCATTTGAATCTTCATCGTCGGCAATTAGCAGCAGCATATTTCGCCATGCACCTGCATTTGACGGATTGAGATAGGACCTTATTTTTTTAAGAACTATTCCTGCCTCTGCTGTGTCCGAAACAGGCAGTCTTCCTATACCGATATCGAGGTAGCCCTTATATTCTCCCTCGTCTTCATCCAGTAATCCATAGAAGTCATCTGAGGTAAAAGAAAGAATATTTACATTGGAGTTTTCTGTCTGGTAGGTGGGGACGAAATTGGGATTACCCGGGGGCAGCTTCCGGTTTTCATACGACCCGTCGCCAAAAAGAGTAAGGTACTTAAGCTTTGTTTCTCCTTCCTTACTCCTGGTGTAAACCATTCTTATGTAGTTTCTTATAGCAGAAATGTCGGGTATTCCACCCGAAAATTCGTTATAGATCTCATCGAGAGTTACAACGTAAGATTCCAGGCCATTATATACTGAATGGATATCTGCAAGTTCCTCAGCCCTGCTTCTGAATACTTCGGGGCACACAATTATCATATCCCTGCCCGTATGCGAATGCAGGTCCTGGTTAGCTATAGGACCACTTATATCAAGCGGACCCCTGCTATTGGCAGGATCAAAGAGAATAAAAGTTTTAAGACTGTCGGTTTTCACTCTAAACCGCAGTTTCCCGCTTTCATATACCGCCGGCACTGACTCTGGTTTACCCGCCTGGCTTATATCCCATAGCCTGAGCGCTGAAGTGGCATTATCAATGCTGAATTCACAAATACCTCCTTCAGACACACTTTTTGAGTCCCTGAATATTAATTCCCTGTTAGAATATACAAGTTTCCTGCGTGAATGAAGGCTCAGGTAGTCAAGCCATCCAAGTGCATTCGAATTACCATTGTTATAATACTTAAGCGAGAGCGGCTCTGTGAAAGTAAGGGGATTATATTCACCGCTTACATACTCCATCCGTGCATAAGTGCCCGCAGTATTAAAAATATTTACCCCGGCAAGCAAAATATTTTCAAGTACCTCCGCTCCGCTTGTAAGCCTGAACGATGATAGTATTTCAGATCTTGAAAGAACTCTTATCCTGTATTTTACATTCTCTCCTGCTTCATATGAATTTCCTGTAAAAAGATCATCAAAGCTGATATCAAGGTTTACTGATACCGGTTCAAACCATTCCCGCCCCGATTTTAATATATTTTGAACTTCTTTCTCATGTATTCTAAGCTCATCGTAATATTCAGATTGTGAATTATATGAAGATAAAACTGCCGCTGTTTCAATCTCGTTTGGAAGGCGGGAGTCTGTAATGAAATAAACAGCTGTATCGGCATAGTAATGCCTGGCAAAGGTAAAGCCCGTGGAATCGTAGTGCCAGCGGTGAGTTCCGGGCGAATAAAAAAGAATATAATCGCCCGTATTGAAAATACCATCCGAACCCTTTTCTACCATCAGGGGCAGATTACTCAGATCGTCGGGTGCAGCATCAGAGTTGTTATAGGACAGCAGACCCGCATTATTGCCAAAAACTGCCGGAACCGTTCCCGGCTGAATGCCAGCAGCCACACAGTCCTGGTAGGAGATTTTTACCATTCCTTCACCATGAACCTTTAGCTTATACCACTCGCCCGACGAGAGCACCGAAGCAGATGTCCATGGTTGTGCCGCCAGTCCTGCAGAGGCCATCAATAGCACGATAATTAAATAATATATGGACTGTTTGACTCTCATCTTAAAACCAGCCAAAGATAAGTTATTTAGGATATATCCTTACGATCACAATAAATAACGTATGCATGGAGTTCATATTGCGACAGGCAAATGCATTTAGTGTAATAATCAGCGGCAGTTATTATCTTTGGATGTAAATGAGAAAGGTCAGAAGTAATACTGTTTATATTATTGTTATGTGGCTTATCCTTTCCACAAATCCGGGCCTGGTGGCTCAGGATGTGGAAGGATCGATGGTTTATTCACTTGCAATGCTTTCTAACCCGGCTCTTACAGGCGCTGACGGAAGCGGCTCGCTTGACCTGGTCTACAGGGATTACTATCCGGGCAAGGGACTGAGTCTGAATTCATTGTATATTGGTTATGATACCTTTAACGAATTTCTGCACGGGGGTGTGGGAGCCTACATAAGCGAAAACAATCTCGGCCTGCTCCTGAATGAAGTTAATATCGGTGCCAATTATTCTTACCATCTAAGAGCCAGCAGGGAGTTTTTTATTAATGCCGGTTTTGGAATAAATATGCTCTACAGGTCGCTCAGAAGGGATAAAATTATTTTACCCGATCAGATTGATCCTTTCCTCGGACCGGTTCTTGTATCTGAAGAAACAATTGATATCCCCAACAGGCTGCTTTTTGATATGACTGTAGGTTTTCTGTTGAGTTTCAGGAACTATAATGCGGGTATTTCGCTGGCGCATATTGCAAGGCCTGACCTCAGCGGCCAGGCAATTGACGACAGCAGGCTGAAGAGGAGGCTGCTTATTCATGCCGACGCCAGCTTTAATTCCGGAGAAAACAGGCTGGAATTTACCCCTCTGATTTACAATAATATACAAGGTTATTATTTATATGGGGCTGCAGGTTTACATTTAAGTTATAATAGTATCGGAATGGTGGTCCTGGCTCATTATTCAAACAGCTCAGGTATTTATTCCCTGCAACCCGGACTGGAATTTGAAACCGGGAGAGTGACTTTCTCGTATAACTACCTGTTCTCACCCTTTGATAAAAGGGAGGGTATCCCTGTTTCGCAGTCAAATTTAATAACTGTGAATATCAGGCTGGGAAATGTTGAAAAAAGTGGAGTGCTAAAGGCAATAAAATATCCGAGATTGTAGTTATATTTGAGAATTATTATAGATTTATCAAATTTTGTTATATTTGAATAGTAGAAATAATACCAAAAAGTCTAGTATTATGTATAAAATTTCATCATCGCTTCTTGCACTGTTAGCGGTTGTTTTCCTGGTATCATGCGGTAAGCGTGATAATCCCAATGTTTCACCTACAACCGGCTGGGAATACAATAATCCGGATAACGGTGGTTTTGAGGTGAGAATTGGAGCAGAACAACAAACAGGTCCCGGCCTGGTTTTGATTGAAGGCGGAACATTTACTATGGGACGTGTTCAGGAGGATGTAATGTTCGACTGGAACAATGCAGTCCGCAGGGTAACGGTTTCTTCTTTCTATATGGATGAAACAGAAATCAGGAACGTTGATTACAGGATGTACCTGTGGTGGCTTAAAAGAGTATATGTAGATTATCCTGAAGTAGCGATCAGGGCATTGCCCGATACCCTCGTATGGAGAAGTCCGCTGGCCTTAAATGAGCCTTATGTGCAGTATTATTTCAGACATCCCTCCTACGATAATTACCCGGTGGTTGGTGTTAACTGGCTGCAGGCGAACGATTATTGTGCCTGGAGGACAGACAGGGTAAATGAGCAGATATTAATAGACGAGGGGATTCTTAACTATGATCCAAACCAGATTAATGAGAATAACTTCAATACTGATGCTTATCTTGCCGGTCAGTATGAAGGCGTTGTAAACCAGAATCTTCCCAGTCTCGACCCCAACCAGCAGGAAAGAAGGGTTATGCTTGAAGACGGAATACTGCTGCCCAAGTACAGGCTGCCAACAGAAGCCGAATGGGAGTTTGCTGCCTATGCCCTTAAAGGCAATACTTTCGAGGAAAGAGTCTTCGAACGCAGAATATATCCGTGGGACGGTCACAATGTCAGAAATGCCAACCCTAAGGACCAGGGTGCTTTTATGGCAAACTTTGTTCGCGGACGTGGTGATATGATGGGCGTGGCAGGAAGCCTTAATGATAATGGATCTATTACAGTTGATGTTAAATCTTACTGGCCCAATGATTACGGCCTCTATTGTATGGCAGGTAATGTAAACGAATGGGTGCAGGATGTATACAGGCCACTAAGTGCTGAGGATGTTAACGAATTCAACCCCTTCAGGGGAAATGTATATACCGATCTGAGCCGTGATGCCAATGGCAACGTGCTTACCAAGGATAACCTTGGAAGGATGCAGATTGATACTGTACAGGATGTTGATGTTGCCAACAGGTTTAACTACCAGAAGGCTGATTACAGGAACTACAGGGATGGAGATTACCTTTCCACTATTCCTGAAACAGCAGAGAACTGGCAAAATGATCCCGGACAGGGATCAAAAAGGATGTATGTTCAGGATGATACCGGTTTCTTCTCGCTTATCGATGATAACGCACGGGTAATTAAGGGTGGTTCATGGAAAGACAGGGCCTACTGGCTCAATCCTTCCACCAGAAGATTTCTCGATCAGGAAGCTTCGCGTGACGACCTCGGGTTCAGGTGTGCCATGATAAGGGTTGGAAGTCCCTCAGGTTTTTAATATTTTATAACTTAAGATAAAATAAGAGGCTGTCTCAGAAGTATAATATTCTTGTCATCCCGAGTTAATCGAGGGATCTAATCATCTGGTAATCAGAACCCTGATTTCTCGCATTAGCTCGAAATGACAAAGATTGTACCCTTTTGAGACAGCCTCTTTTAATATGGATATAAAGAAACTATACAAGCTGATCCGGGAGGGTGATCCGGGCATTGCCACCGACTCGAGAAGTGTAAAAACCGGTGATGTCTTTTTTGCTTTGAAGGGCGATAATTTTAATGGAAATGCCTTTGCATCAAGGGCCCTTGAAAACGGTGCAAGGCTGGCTGTGATTGATGATCCTGCTTATTCCGGCTCTGGTACCATCCTGGTAGGGGATGTACTCCTGGCTATGCAGGAGCTTGCTGCTATACACAGGAGAGAACTCGGTATTCCTGTTATAGCAATTACCGGTACAAATGGTAAAACAACAACAAAAGAACTTACTGCCCTGGTCCTGTCTCAAAAGTATAAGGTGCATTCAACAAAGGGAAACCTGAATAATCATATTGGTGTTCCATTAACTATACTGTCTGCAGGCAGGGATACAGAATTATTGCTGGTGGAGATGGGGGCTAACCATGTTGGGGAGATAGATGCCCTATGCAGGATTGCAGACCCTGACTACGGCATAATTACCAATATAGGAAAGGCCCACCTTGAAGGCTTTGGCTCTTACGAGGGAGTAATTAAGGCAAAAAGCGAACTTTACAGCTTCCTGGATAAGAAAGGAGCTGCCATTATTTATAACGACAATAACTCCCTGCTTTCTGAACTCGCAGCCAGTCTGAGTTGCAGCTTAATACCTTATTCGAGGCCTTCTATGGACCTGGCGCTGAGCAGTACAATGAAAGAAGGGAGCGTTGAGTTCGATATACATTACGGAGATAGCACAATTCATGTAAGCACCGGGCTTTACGGTAGCCATAACCTTGAAAATATCCTGGCTGCAGTTTCCACCGGACTGGTTTTTGATATTGATATTTCTGTAATAGCCAGAGCGATTGCATCTTATAAGCCTGAAAACAACCGTTCACAGCTTGCAGATACAGGTAAGAACCTCCTTCTTTGTGATGCATATAATGCAAATCCCGGGAGTATGATAAGTGCACTAAGGTCATTTATTAAAGCTGAGGAGGGACGGGATAAGACAATCATCCTGGGCGATATGCTTGAACTGGGACAATATAGCATGGACGAGCATAAAAAAATTGTTGATTTTCTGAGTGCCACGGCAAACATCAGGGCCTACCTGGTAGGCACCGAATTTTGCAGGGCAGCCGGCCAGGGCAGTATAAAATGCTTTGCATCCACAGAATTATTAATCAAACATTTGGAAAGCAATCCTATTAGGAATAATTTTGTCCTGCTTAAGGGATCAAGAGGCATAGCCCTCGAAAAGGTGTTCCCCCTGCTTTAATATTATTATAATGAGAAGATATAACGAAATAATGGATCCTATCGGCCGCCTGATGGGATTAAGGTATAAATCCCATCCCTGGCACGGCATTGATATTGGTCCCGATGCTCCTGATGTGGTTACATGCTTTATTGAAATGGTGCCCTCCGATACTGTAAAATACGAGGTAGATAAAGCAAGCGGTTACCTGCGGCTCGACAGACCACAAAAATATTCGAACGTGATACCTGCTTTATACGGTTTCTTACCTCTTACCTATTGCGGTGAAAAGGTTGCCGAATATGCAAGGGAGAAAACGGGCAGAAAGGAAATTGTAGGAGACGGCGATCCTATTGATATATGTGTTCTTACCGAGAAAGATATTATACACGGTAATATACTGGTAAAGGCAAAACCTATTGGCGGATTCAGGATGCTGGACGGGAACGAGGCCGACGATAAAATAATCTCGGTACTCTATAATGATGCTGTTTATGCACAGTTTGAGGATATTTCAGATCTCCCGGATGTTGTGGTTAACAGGCTTAAGCATTACTTCCTTACCTATAAGGATCTCCCGGGTAATGTGGCAGATGTTGAGATTACGCATACCTATGGAGCCAAAGAGGCAAGGGAGATTATTGAGAGATCTCTTGAAGATTACAAAGGCAGGTTTACATCGCTCGAAGATGCAGTTTCGGCAGTATAAATACTGCTGAATTTCTTTTTCTTCCTGATATAATATTCCAGGGCTACGCTCCTGTTAAGTATGCTTTTGTGAGATGATGGCTCAATCTTATTATCTGCAGCCTTTCTTTTCTGCTTCAGTTTCCCGATATTGCCGTAGTAAGCAATATGCGATCTGAGCACCTGCCAGAAAGCCTTAAGCTTCAGGCTCAGCAGGAACCTGGCAGCAGCAAGGCCATCCAGGAAAAGTCTTTTTAGGATATTAAACAGGAATCCTTTTCCGGGAAGGTTCTTATGAAGCATATAAAGACTGTTCCGGAAATTGTAATAGATCTTGGCAGGCGAGGAGTAGGGTAAGGTACCACCTCCAACATGATAGACCTTTGAGTCCGGTATAGCCTTTATGGTGTATCCCATATTCTGCAAGCGCCAGCAAAGGTCAACTTCTTCCATATGCGCAAAGAAATCTGCGTCAAATCCTCCTGACTTTTTCCAGGCCCCGGCTCTTATTGCCAGGCAGGCACCACTCGCCCAGAATATTTCAGCACTGTCGTTATATTGCCCTTCGTCCTTTTCGCAATAGTCAAATAACCTCCCCCTGCAGAAGGGGTAACCGTACCTGTCAATAAATCCCCCTGCAGCACCTGCGTGTTCAAAAAATTCTTTGTTATTATAGCTGAGTATGGCGGGCTGACAGGCAGCAAGAGCTTCGTCACCTTTAAATGCTTCTATAATAGGGGTAAGCCAGTTCTCAGTTACCTCCACATCAGAATTTAAAAGCACATACAGCTCAGCATCAATATGTTCAAGGGCTGCATTATAACCACCGGCATATCCCAGGTTCTGACCGCTCTCAAAGATCCGGATATCGGGAAAAGTGCTTTTTATCCATTCAAGCGAACCATCTGTTGAGCCGTTATCGGCAAGCCACAGCTCACTTACAGCCCTGCTTTTGTCATTAACATCTTTCAGAAACTTCTTAAGCAGGTCAATCCCATTCCAGTTAAGTATTATAACTGCAGTTTTCATTGGGTCATCTTTTTTTTGTGCTTCCATCGTCTGTGCGACCACAGCCAGTACTCGGGTTTTTCCAGTATATGCTTTTCAAGTCGTTTAATATGCATCCTGGTGAGTTCAAATTCATCAAGACTTATGGCATCGTCGCATATAACTTCAGCTTCCAGCTCGTAGTACCCTCTTTTTACTTTGGAAATCTTAAAGAAAAAAACTACCATATCAAATTTCCGGGCAAGTTTCTCTACTCCCATGTAAACCGGCGTATCATGGTTAAGAAAATCTGTCCAGAATTGTATATCTTTTTTAGGAGGAGTCTGGTCGGCTACCAGTGCAGTGAGTGTGTTTACACCTTCTTTCCTGTAAGAGATTATACGTCTTAATGTCGACGACATTGCTACCAGCTCCATGCCATACCTGGATCTGAGTTTAAGAAAGTAGCGGTCGAAGTACCTGTTGTGAAGTGGTTTGTAAACTGTAAGCACCCTGGCATCCAGTACCCTGTGGATGCCTACTATCCATTCCCAGTTTCCATAATGGCCAAAAGCAGCTATAGCATCCCTTCCCTGGCTGGTGTATTTGTTAACAAGTTCAGGATTTTTAAAATAAAATCTTTTCATAAGCTCCTTTTCTGTCATATGCCTGATTTTTATGCCCTCGATAAACATATCAGCCAGGTGCTTATAGAATTTCTTCGAGATTTCTTTTATTTCATCCTCACTTTTTTCCGGGAATGAGGATGTGAGGTTAGCCTCTACAATACTGCGCCTGTATCCTGCAAGGTAATATAATATAAGGTACAGTTTCCATGAAAAGACGTACAGTACATTTAAGGGGAGGAGGGCTATGAGCCACGCAAAAAGAGTAAATAGCTTATATAGTATCCATTTCATCTACCTGTCAATTAATCTGGCTTTCACAGCCTCCTGGAACTCCAAATATACTAAGTTGTTGGCAGCAATTATTTCCTTACCTGTTATATTTTGTTCATTTCCGCGGAAATCTGTTACCCTGCCGCCTGCCTCTCTTATTATAAGTGTTCCGGCGCTGACATCCCATGGATTAAGATTGTATTCAAAGAATGCATCCAGCCTCCCGCAGGCAATATGTGCAAGGTCAACTGCTGCCGATCCCTGCCTTCTTACTCCGCGGGTATTTCTTATCATATATTCAAGTGTGTCAAGATAAGCAGCAAGCCTGCCATAGTCTTTATAAGGAAAACCTGTACCAACAAGGCTGTTACTGAGTACAGCATTGGAT
>JAZBNV010000064.1:0-3109 GCA_036350795.1 Marinilabiliaceae bacterium | reverse complement strand
TTTGCCCAGTCAAAAACGAAATTTGCACCTGAACCACCCTCAATATCTTGTTCATCTATTATTATCTCTAAGGTTTCTAATGGTTTGATAAGTATGGGATCTTTAATATACTGTCTGATATTTTCCCCAATAGTATTGTAATAATCAGCCTTTAATAAATAAATCGGGTGAGCTAGTGAAATATTTCGAATACTGACAGTAATTGTAAGATCAAATGTGCGATGTTCATGAATATGGTATATGTGAGAGTAAACCGGGAGATAGGTTTTTCCGTTGAAATAGTCATCAAACATCTCAATATCCGTTTGCTTACTCTCCCAGTCTGTTTTCTTTACAGGATATTTATCGGTTTCTTTTCCGCTACATGCGCCAATAATCAGGGCGATGACTAATAATCCGAATATACTTCTCATTTGGTTAAACTTTTATTACTGAATACCAAATTTACTATAAAATCCAGTGAACACGAAAGCATTTGTCCTAAAGGCACATATGAGCAGCTCCAGGAAAAACTCAATTCGGTGGTACTAACTTCTGTCTACTTCTTAAAATAAACATATATCTCCTCTTCGGATTTCTTATCGATCCAGTACAGATAACCCAAACCAATGGCTTTGTCGATAAGTGGAGCAGGCAGGAAAGGAGCAATGATGCCAAGAATTTCTTTCTTCTTTAGTTTCTTAACCGAGGAAAGCACTTCATGAATTGGCTGTTCCCCCTCGTGAAGAATATCACGTACATCAATTGTTTGGGTAACCCGTCTTTGGCTAAACCAGCCGGGCTTTTGAGTAATGTAATTGGAATCTTGATGATCGAAATCAGATAACTGAGACTGACCGGCTTTCTTTCGCAATACATTTACCAGCTCCACTACATCTAATCCCCCAACAGCTGCAGCCTGACTTAGTGTTGTGACCTTTCCAATGGTTCTTCGAAGCAGAGGATTCCGGAGCTTATCAAACTGAGGTGACTGTTCAATTAGTATTTCCTCCAGATCAGGGAAAGCCTCCAACAGGTCAAATATTTTCGTTTTTGGTGTGATAATTATCTTATTCATTTACTTCATTTTTGTTTGCACCATAGGATAATATCCGTCTTTCTCCCTTCAGTTCCCGTGCATTTGTAAGATCCTGGGAAACCTCAAGTGTGCCAAGGTAATCGCCATTATCGTTTCTTAATGCATAGTATTCTATGAGAATGAATTTTCCATGCATTTGAATCCAGAAAGGTGCATGTGATTCTTTTCCTGATCTGAAATCTTCAATGATCTTTTCAACGATATCAACGCTTCCCGGGGGGTGGCACAAGCGTACGTCACGGTTTATGATAGATCGACTGCGTGGGAATATCCGGTGCTGGCCCTGACTAAAGTATTTTACCTTGTCGTTTTTGTCAACAAAAGTCATATCTACTGGCAAAGTATTAAGGATAGCCAGGAGTTCTTCTGCGCTGATACTACCTGAAGGCAGCATTACAGAACCATCATTCCTGCCGACCATCTTTTCATCACCATCTTCATCTTGTAACCCTTCAGGTTTCCAATCGATCTCGGGATCATAGAGCGTAAATCCGAATTCAAGCGTTTGCTTGTGAATATTCCACCAATCGTCAAGAGAAAGTACATCCATGCTCATGGGAAATAATATCTCCTCCTCTTTTTTAACCATATCTGCTATGGTTCTTAATACGGGAAAGTATATTAAATCGAGGGCATCATCAAGATCCTTCTTTGACAATTTCTCTTCCCTTAACAAAGCAATACAACCTTTTAACTGATCCCTGATCTCATCATGCTTACCCCACATTACCATGGGAGGGCCTGTAATGTCATTTCTTTCCAGATAGGGGAAGACCAAATACTCTTTTCTTTGATAGTGTTTATCAATGTCCATAAGATCATTGAAGCTGGAACGAAGCTCCAGTACGAAATTACTAAAACTTTCATCAGGTACTTCAGAGATGGATCTCAGAAGATCTGTTGCTTTATCTATCGCTATATTAATTGCCTTATTCTCCTGGATAAATACATCAATTGGATGACCGGGCGGAATCTCTTTAGCTCCACTCTGATCCACATGCCCTTCAAGCACTTCACCGTGAATATCGCATAATTTCAGTACTTCCGTTTCGGGGAGACCTTCACTGATAAGCTCCTGTTCAACTTCCACCACTTCGCCATATGGAATTGATTTAAGAGTTGTGATCAGTTCTTCCCTTACTTTTTCAGGAGCTGCCCCTTCATGCAGACTTAAGATCAACTCTTTTAAACGATCTTTTCTATACCTTGAATTGTTAATTAACTCACTCATATCTGATATGTTTTCGAACTAAAATATTATGGATTATTAAATTTTTAGGGCCTGGGAGATAATTCAAGCATTCGTTGAATAGGCAAGCGAGCCTTTTTAATGATCTCCGCGTCCAATTCGATCTTGTGCTGCTCATAAAGTAAGCTGTCGTGTATTTTTTGTAGGGTATGCAGCTTCATATACTTACAATCATTACAGCCACATGTTGAATCCAAAGGCGGTGCAGGAATAAAATGTTTCTCAGGATTGTTTTTACGCATCTGGTGTAATATTCCGGATTCTGTTGCAACGATAAATGTTTTGCTCTTATCTGTATCAGCAAATTTTAGCAGGGCTGATGTAGAACCTATAAAATCTGCTGCAATCTGAATTGGTTTCTGGCATTCGGGATGAGCAATAATTTTGGCCCCGGGGTACTGTTCCCTGATCACCAGCATTTTTTCAAGGGAGAACTCCTCGTGTACATGGCAGGCACCATCCCATAAAAGCATATTTCTTCCTGTAATCCCGTTTAAATAATTCCCCAGGTTTCTGTCAGGAGCGAAAATTATCTTTTTATCTTTTGGAATGCTGTCGATTACCTGCTTTGCGTTTGTAGATGTACAGGTAATGTCTGTCAGGGTTTTTATCTTCGCTGTTGTATTAACATAGGATATAACAACGTGATCAGGGTAGGCTTCCTTAAATTTCTTAAAATCATAATAAGAACAAGAGTCAGCCAGAGAGCATCCTGCTTCCGGATCAGGAATAAGCACCATTTTGGCAGGTGATAGAATTTTTGCTGTCTCAGCCATAAAATG
>JAZBNV010000063.1:0-9972 GCA_036350795.1 Marinilabiliaceae bacterium | reverse complement strand
GAGTGACTAGAGTGACTAGAGTGAGCTAGAGTTTATTGGAGTTTCTGGTTGTTGTTCCTATTGATGTAAATATTGCCAGTAATTCATTTGCCTCTTTTAATTCTGGGTCCTGTTCGGCTCTGTTAAACCATATTTGATCCAGAATTACTTCAAGCCAGTAAACTGTCTCGCTGGATTCAGCTTCGCATAATCTTATTTTATTAATAAAATCAGCCCTGCTCCTTGCCCTGTTAGCTTCTCTGTAGTTGGCTCCAATACTGGTACCTGCTTTAGATAATTGATATCTGATAACATTAGCTTCAGGAGTTTCCGGGAGTTTTGCCGCTAGTTTTAGAATCTTAGATGCAAATAGTCTGGTTCGTTTCTCCAGGCCTCTGGAAAATTCCTTATTATCCATAATGAGTATTTTATTCCACCAAGAATATGCAGCTCTTTCTAACTCTAGTCACTCCAGTCACTCCTAACTCTAGTCACTTCTTAATTAGCCATTTCAGAAAGAAACTTAATTCTAACAAGTCTTATTTCTTCCTCTTCATATTCATCACCCAGCTCATCCAGGGCTTCCTTCAGTGAATCTGATTTAGCTTCTTCGCGGAAATATTCGTAGATATCATTAACACGGTCATCATCCAGGACAATATTAATATAATATGAAAGATCCAGCCTTGTGCCGGAATTAACAATCGTTTCTATCTCGGTTAGCAGGTCCGACATTTCAATCCCCTTTGCATCAGCTATATCTTCAAGAGGTCGTTTATTATCGATACTTTTTATAATATATACTTTAAATCCTGATTTATTAACCACCGACTTTACAACCAGGTCCTGGGGTCTTATAATCTCATTCTCCTCAACATGTCTTTTAATCACCTCAATAAATTCAGATCCGTATCGTTGTGCTTTACCCACACCCACTCCCGAAATATTCTGCAGTTCATCTATTGTAACAGGATACTGTATGGCCATCTCTTCAAGCGAGGGATCCTGGAAGATAACAAAAGGTGGCACATCCTTCTGTTTTGATATCTTCTTACGAAGATCCTTCAGTATACTGAACAATTCTTCATCAACGGCACCTGTGGAACTTCCATACTGGGCATCTGAATCTCCCGATTCACTGTAATCATGGTCCTCGCTAAGCATAAATGAATATGAATTTTCAATAAAATCACGACCCTTATCTGTTATTTTCAGCAGACCATAGTTTTCAATCTCCTTAACCAGTAATTTCTCAATCAGGGCCTGCCGGGCAACCATATTCCAGAATTTCTCATCCTTCTCGTCGCCTTCTCCAAAGATTTCAAGCTTATGATGGCCATAGGATTTTATTGCCGAGTTAGTCTCACCTGCAAGTATTTTTGCCACATGGTCAGCCTTAAACTTCTGGTTTACAGCAAGCACCGCTTTCAGAAGCAGAACAATATAGTCCCTGCCCTCAAATTCCTTCTTCGGATGAAGGCAATTATCGCATGCCTCGCAATTTACAGGCTCATATTCCTCTCCAAAATAATGTAGAAGGGTTTTACGCCTGCAAACAGACGACTCGGCAAATGAGGCAGTTTCAAGCAGCAGTTGCTTACCTATCTCCTGCTCATTTATAGGTTTCCCCTGCATAAATTTCTCCAGTTTCTGGATATCATCGTAGCTGTAATATGTTATGCAGCGCCCTTCTGATCCATCCCTGCCTGCCCTGCCGGTCTCCTGGTAATACCCTTCGAGGCTCTTCGGAATGTCATAATGTATTACAAAACGAACATCCGGCTTGTCAATACCCATACCGAAGGCAATGGTGGCAACAATTACATCGGCCTCTTCCATAAGAAACTTATCCTGGTTACCTGACCTTGTTGCCGAATCCATACCCGCATGGTATGGCAGGGCTTTAATGCCGTTCACAACAAGAGTTTCGGCAAGCTGCTCAACCTTTTTCCGGCTCAGGCAATAAATTATTCCCGACTTACCTGAGTTTTCCTTAATATATCTAATTATCTCCCTGGTAGCATGGGCTTTGGGCCTTACATCATAATACAGGTTTGGCCTGTTAAAAGATGATTTGAAAATTGTTGCATCAAGAATCCCGAGGTTTTTCTGAATATCATGCTGAACCTTGGGTGTGGCCGTAGCTGTCAGAGCTATCATGGGCGAACGCCCGATACGGTCTACAATTGGCCGTATTCTGCGGTATTCAGGACGAAAGTCGTGTCCCCACTCAGAAATACAGTGGGCCTCATCAATAGCATAAAATGAGATCTCCACCTTCTTGAGAAATTCAATATTTTCTTCCTTCGTTAATGACTCTGGGGCTACGTAAAGAAGCTTGGTAGTGCCGGAAAGCACGTCGTTTTTAACCTTTGTTATAGCTGTTTTTGTAAGCGAAGAATTCAGAAAATGGGCAACATTATCCTGGGTACTGAAATTTCGCATGGCATCTACCTGGTTCTTCATCAAAGCTATCAGAGGTGAAATAACTATCGCGGTGCCATTCAATATAACTGCCGGCAGCTGATAACATAAACTCTTTCCTCCTCCTGTTGGCATCAGAACAAAGGTATCATTCCCTTCAAGGACATTCTGTATAATGCCCTCCTGGTTACCTTTAAAGGTCGAAAAACCAAAGTAGGTTTTCAGATAATCATGCAACTTCTTATTCTCCATCCGGCTATACGGATAGTGATTGTATTTCCCCCAGTAAGGGAAATCTTCTCCCACCCTATGATACGTTTACATAAAGTTACCAATTTTTTTAAATAGATACCATACCTGTAAAGAAAAATATTGCAATTATCATCATATAAAATCAGACCATACACAATAGCCCTCTTACTATCTGCTTTATAACTTATAACCTTTAACGTTTAACTTTTAACCTTTAACCTTTAACCCTTAACCCTTAACCGTTAACCGTTAACCGTTAACTTTTAACTTTTAACTCTGAACTTTTAACTTAAGTAAGTATATTTACAGCCTGAAAAATCAGGATTTATACCCATATGGCTAAGAATAAGAAGAAAAAAGAGGGTGATATGTCATTTCTTGAACACCTCGAAGAATTAAGATGGCATATCGTAAGGTCTGTACTGGCAATATTCCTGGTGGCTGTAGTTGCCTTTATTTTCAATGAGATTGTATTCGACACCCTTATTCTGGCCCCCAAACATCCGGATTTCTGGACCAACAGGATGTTTTGTGCCCTGGGCCAAAGCCTAAGAATAGAAGCACTCTGTATAAACAGTAAGCCCTTCGAGATTATTAATATCCAGATGGCCGGACAGTTTACAACTCACATAATGGTTTCACTTATCGCAGGTTTAATCCTGGCTTTTCCCTATATATTCTATGAGTTCTGGTCATTCTTCCGTCCTGCCCTTTATTCCACCGAAAGAAAACATGCCTCGGGAGCCGTATTTTTCTCCTCCCTTCTTTTTCTTACCGGTGTGCTTTTCGGATATTTCCTGATTGTGCCTCTTTCTGTACACTTCCTGGGCTCATATAATGTAAGTGCAGAAGTAACAAACCAGATCAGCCTCAGGTCGTATATAAGCACGGTGGCATCTATTACACTGGCTGCCGGTCTTGTTTTCCAGCTTCCGATAATGGCTTATTTCCTTACCAAGATAGGCCTTATCGATCCACCCTTTATGAAAAAATACAGGAGGCACTCTGTTGTAGTAATCCTGGCTCTTTCAGCCATAATAACACCACCTGATATTTTCAGCCAGATTATGGTCTGTTTCCCGCTTATTTTCCTTTATGAAATCGGTATATTTATCTCCCGCACCGTACTAAGAAAGGAAAAAGAACGTTTGGAAAGTGACTGGGACAAGGATGATGAAAAATCAGCTACAGGCGACAAGGGAGAAAAGGAAGAAGCGAGCGATATGTCATCCGGCGAAGAAAAAAAATCAGATCAGTAAAAACAGCCCTCAATGAGACTTCATACAAACAGCCTTGTAAAAAGATACCGCAGCAGAACTGTGGTTGACAAAGTATCCATCGAGGTAGAGCAGGGAGAGATCGTTGGTCTTCTGGGCCCCAACGGCGCAGGAAAAACAACATCCTTCTATATGATAGTCGGGCTTATAAAAGCCAACGAAGGCAGGATATTCCTCGACGATAACGATATAACATCCCTTCCGGTATATAAAAGAGCCAGGCTTGGGATAGGCTATCTTGCTCAGGAAGCATCTGTATTCAGAAAACTGTCAGTTGAAGACAACCTGAAGGCGGTTCTTGAAATGTCCGGTTTTACAAAAGAAGAACAGAAAGAAAGACTCGAATCATTAATATTGGAATTCGGTCTTGAAAAAATCAGGAAAAGCCTGGGTATTCAGCTTTCGGGCGGCGAAAGAAGAAGAACCGAGATAGCCAGGGCCCTGGCACTGAAACCGAGTTTTATTCTTCTCGACGAACCTTTTGCAGGAGTAGACCCTATTGCCGTTGAAGATATACAGGAAATTGTTGCCCACCTTAAAACTAAAAATATCGGAATCCTGATCACAGATCATAACGTCCACGAGACCCTTTCAATTACAGACAGGGCCTACCTCCTGTTTGAGGGGAGAATACTTAAATCAGGAACCGCCCAACAACTCGCTGAAGACGAGCAGGTTAGAAAAGTATACCTGGGTAAGAATTTCGAATTACGCAGGTAAGTTATTACTATTGCTACTTTCAAATATTATTTATAATTTTGCACCTGATTTTTTAGCGGATGTGTCGTAATTGGTAGCCGAGCTAGACTTAGGATCTAGTGCCTTCGGGCGTGGGGGTTCGAGTCCCTTCATCCGCACTGAGTTTTAAGAGGGGTGTATTCTGAAGATACACCCCGTTTTATCAAAAAAAGTTAATACCCCGCTTATGAATATCACAAAGGAAAACACTGGCGATCTGAATGCAGTATTAAGTGTTAACATTGTAAAGGAAGACTACGAGGAAAGAGTTAACGAAGTACTGAAAGACTATAAGAAAAAAGCCAATATTAAGGGTTTCAGGCCAGGCAAAGTGCCTTTTGGCATGATTAAAAAGATGTACGGTCTGAATGTTCAGGTAGAAGAAATTAACAAGCTTGTTTCGGAGGGCATCAATAACTATATTACAGAGGAGAAAGTGGACATCCTGGGTGATCCGCTTCCGAAAATAGATGAAGAGAGCGGTATAGATTTCGAAACCCAGGAAGAATTTACTTTCAATTTCGAAGTTGGTCTTGCTCCTGAATTTGAGATAAAGCTAAGTGCAAAAAACAAACTTCCCTACTACGAGATAAAGATCGATAAAAAGATGAGAGATGATTATCTCGATAACTATAAGCGTAAATTCGGGGATTACTCAACAGGTGAGAAAGTTGAAGAAGAAGACCTTCTGAAGGCAAATGTAGCACAACTGGAAGAAGATGGAACAGTAGTTGAAAATGGAATTTTCGCAGAGAATTCAACCCTTTCAGTAAATGTTATCAAAGACGAAAAAATAAAGAAAGAGTTTATCGGTAAAAAACTTGGAGATACAATCGATATCGATATTAATAAGGCTTATCCCAACGATTTCGAAATTGCAGGTATACTGCAGATGAAAAAAGAGGAAGTGGGCGATATTAAAGGCATGTTCAGGATAAGCATTAATGAAATTAACAGGTTCACTCCTGCCGAACTTAACCAGCAACTTTTTGATAAGGCTTTTGGTGAAGGTGTTGTTAAATCTGAAGAAGAGTTTATCAGCAAACTGGAAACTGAAATAGCAGAAAACCTGAAGAAAGAGAGCGATTATAAAGCTCTTATCGATGCACGTAGCCTGGCCATCGAAAAAACAGCCTTTGATCTGCCCGAAGACTTCCTGAAGAGATGGCTTATACAGGTAAACAAGGAACTTAGCGAAGAAGAGATTGAGAAGGACTTTGACAACTTTCTGAAAGACCTGAGGTGGCAGTTAATAAGGAACAAGATAGCCCGGGACAAGGAAGTGAAGATTGAGGAAGAAGATTTATTGGCCGAAGCCCGCAACTTTACACGTATGCAGTTCCAGCAATACGGGCTCTATTATGCTGCCGACGAGCAGATCGATAACTTTGCCAAAGAAATGCTGAAACGCGAAGAAGATTACAAGAAAATAGCCGACAAAGTTGTTGAAGAGAAAGTTGTGGCCGAAATAAAGGAAATGGTCAAAATAGATATTAAAAAGGTAAGCGCCGAGGACTTTGGCAAACTCTTTAAGGACTAAGCTTAAGCGGCTTGTCCTCCTTTTTTAAGAAATTGCTATCTTTGATCATTAATTAAATTAAAGAGCAATGAATAAAAAGGATGATTTTCAAAAATATGCTGCCGATAAAATGGGTATCAGCAGCCTTACACTCCAGCAATACAGCTCAGTATATGCCAATTATATTTCCCCAACAATTATCGAGGAAAGGCAGCTAAATGTAGCTTCCATGGACGTTTTCTCGCGCCTTATGATGGACAGGATAATATTTCTTGGCCTGCCGATAGACGATTACGTGGCAAATATTATACAGGCACAACTCTTGTATCTCGACTCCTCCGATCCCGATAAGGACATCCAGATATATTTTAATTCCCCGGGAGGCTCTGTACATGCGGGACTGGGAATTTACGATACCATGCAGTACATTTCTGCTGATATTGCTACAATTTGCACAGGCATGGCCGCCTCAATGGGTGCAGTTCTCCTGACAGCCGGTACAGCAGGAAAAAGATCTGCCCTGAAACATTCAAGGATAATGATCCATCAGCCCATGGGAGGAGCCCAGGGACAGGCTTCCGACATTGAAATTACTGCCAGGGAAATAATGAAGCTGAAAAAAGAACTTTATGAAATTATTGCCGATCACTCGGGCAACCCATACGAAAAGGTAGAGAAAGATTCAGACCGTGATTACTGGATGACAGCTCAGGAGGCAAAGGACTACGGAATGATTGATGAAGTTTTACATAGAAACAAAAAGTAAGGACAATGGATAAATGCTCGTTCTGTGGAAGATCAAAGAAAGAAGCCAACCTGCTTATTGCAGGTCTGGAAGGCCATATTTGCGACCACTGCATTGAGCAGGCTCACGGAATAGTCCTGGAGGAACTGAGTTCAAAATCTGATTTCAAAGTCGATAATATTAACCTTCTTAAACCGGTTGAGATAAAGGAATTCCTCGATCAGTACGTTATCGGCCAGGACGATGCAAAAAAATATCTTTCTGTAGCGGTCTATAACCATTATAAACGCCTGTCGCAGAAGAAAGACGAAGAAGACATTGAAATAGAAAAGTCGAATATCATCCTTGTTGGCGAAACAGGTACGGGAAAGACTCTCCTGGCCAGGACAATTGCCAAAATGCTTCATGTTCCCTTTACCATTGTCGATGCAACAGTACTTACAGAGGCAGGCTACGTGGGTGAAGATATTGAAAGCCTGCTGACAAGGCTTCTGCAGAATGCCGACTACGACATTCCTGCAGCAGAGAGGGGAATTGTATTTATCGACGAAATAGATAAGATAGCCCGAAAGAGCGATAATCCCTCAATCACACGCGATGTTTCAGGAGAGGGTGTTCAGCAGGGCCTGCTTAAATTGCTTGAAGGGTCTATAGTAAACGTACCCCCGCAGGGCGGACGCAAACACCCGGAGCAAAAAATGATTGCCCTCGACACAAAGAATATACTTTTTATCTGCGGAGGTGCATTCGACGGCATTGAAAAGAAAATAGCAAACAGGCTAAATACGCAGGTGGTAGGCTTCGGAGCTACTGCAACCCGTGATTATGTAGACAAGCAAAATCTTCTGCAATATATTGCTCCCCAGGATCTTAAATCTTATGGACTTATTCCTGAAATAATTGGCCGTCTGCCGGTTCTTACCTATCTGAACCCGCTCGACAGGGACGTGCTGAGAATGATACTTACAGAGCCTAAAAATGCCATTACCAAGCAGTATAAAAAGCTGTTTAAGATGGATGATATAGAGCTGTCATTTGCAGACGATGCCCTTGAATATATGGTTGACAGGGCAATCGAGTTCAAGCTCGGGGCAAGGGGCCTGCGTTCAATTTGCGAGGCAATTATGATGGATGCCATGTTTGAGCTGCCCGGCAAAAACCGTAAAAAACTCAGGGTAACTGCCGAATACGCCGCCCGAAAGCTCGAAAGAATAAACCTTAAAGTACTTAAAGCCTCTTAATAAAGAAGTTGAGCGCGATGTAAACATCTCTGTTGAGCGGGCTCCGCCCTGTTGAGCAGGTTTAATATTTCGCCTCTAGTCCCTGGCGTTCGTCTCTTATATCTTCTCCTTAAGGTTAAATACAAAGATAACAGGGTTGCTGTCTTCACTAATCTGCTTATCCAGTTCTTCCAGCCTGCTTTTTAAGTCCTGTGCTATATCCCGGGGTTCTAATTTCTCCGCTATTTTTACCTTGATATCCGGTGCCTGGAGATAGAAAACCAGCCACTCATTATCAATAAATATTGCATCTTTTGTAAGTCTCTCAGTATCGCACAATTGCCATATATCATCTACCAGACGAAACCGCCTGCTGCTTCCATCTTCTTTATCCACAAAAATATATTCGAAATCCCAGGCTGTCATGCCAGTCCAGCTGCCAGGTCTCGATTCTTTTAAATCTGACCCGGTTAGTACGAAATTCCTGAAAAGCCAGTATTTGCTTCTTTCTGCAATTAGTATTGACTCATAATGCCCCACCTGATCAGATTGATCTGCAAATTTATTATACTGAAATCCTTTATCTCCAGTCTTCACTATCATGGAAGGCTGCAGTATTTTATTCCCGACAATATATACTGTATCACAACCAGGAATCTGCATCTTCCAGCTATTATTATACCTGTAAACCGCTTTCCTTTTAGTTTCTGGAGTATAATCATTTACTCCCGGCGGGTATTTTTGTCTTGGTATAATGCTGATAATCTTACCATCCATATTATGAAATACAAGCATCACCGAGTCTTTACCAAAGCGCCTGTGACCCGTAATTTCACCAGGGCTGAAAAAAAGGTCCTCCGAACACCTGTACACAGGCCCCATATGACTGTAGGGTTGCTTTATATCCCCTGCATAATTGTAATCATGGTCAAATAACTGGGGCTGGTCAAAACTTACTACCAGACCTTCATTCCAGTCAAGGCCGGCAACGTAAACGCTGCTGTGTTCACCAGGTCCCTTACCACCTTTCCCGATGGAACGGATAAATTTTCCTTTATCCGAAAATAAATACACAGGTGCAGGTTCAGGAAAAATCTGGGTAGACACTATTATCCCTTCAGGAGAAAATTCAACCTGCTGTATAAAAGGCCCGATAAGGCATTCCCCGGTAGTCTCAAGTGGCACTATATAGTAACCTGATATAATATCTGAAAGAGGAATTTCTGATACCTCATCATCAATTTTACTTAAATCTAATTCAGGAATCTTTTGCCCCCTTACCTCGGAATACCGAAGTACACTATCCGGCTTAGAATTACAGGCCAGAACCATTAATGTAAGCGCTGCAAACAGGAATAGAATCTTATACATTTAATGCTATTTTAATAATAGCATACCAGTTAACTCTTTTTTACTATCCCTGACCTGAAAAATCGATATCCGGTATTTATTCCATATTATCCAGGCCCAGGAATGCCTGGCCCCTACCTATGTTTCATAAAAACTATGTATTGTATAATTAACTGTGGCCCCCTCAACCCCTCAGCCTCTCAACCTCTCAACCCCTCAACCTCTCAACTTCTCAACTTCTCAACTTCTCAACTTCCCATTTTCTCTCCCTCTCTCCTCTTCTCTGACTCACTACTCTCTACCCTCTTCCATGCGCCCTGAGCTCTGAGCCCTGAGCCTTATGCCTTATACCTTTTTTCCTTAACTACCTGTGTACAACCCCAGCAGGGTCGGAGAACCCTCTGGCTTTTTTATTTCACAGCAAATACAACTATATTTACTAATCCAACCAACTATTCAGATTATGAG
>JAZBNV010000062.1:0-10475 GCA_036350795.1 Marinilabiliaceae bacterium | reverse complement strand
GGACCTGGAAAGCCGTAAATGCAGGCAGTTGTTCAGGGCAAAGAATAGTGTTGCAGTTCCTTATGACTGGTCGCCTGACGGAAAATTTATCCTGGCCGATGTAAGGGACACAATCGACAGGAGTAACTCTGATATATGGAAGATAGAGACCGAAGGTGATGCTCATAAGCAAATTAGCTTCCTCGATGGCCGGCAGGTGAAGCCCGATTTATCTCCTGGAGGAAATCTGATATTATTTTCGTCCAACCACGAGGGTAATGCCGAATTATATGTTATGTCCTGCGAAGGCGGAGATCCTCTGAGACTTACATATTATGAAGGCGATGAAAACAATCCAGGCTACGATGTGGAAGGTGACTGGTCGCCTGATGGGAGAAAAATTGCCTTCTCAAGTACCAGATCCGGTTATTGGGCTATCTGGATTATGCAGGTGAACCCTGATGATATTAAAGCCAGGCTAAGCGCTACCCTTTAAATGCAAAAGCAGGTACGCTGAGGGCACACCTGCTTCACAAAACCTAAAACCTACATAGTCTCTTTACTGTCCAAGAGCAATTATGTACAATTATTTTACCAAATATGATGCCAGAACAGTAATTTATACACTAAAAAATTTGTGTTTGTTGACACAATGTATTGTGCAAAATATACGGGCAGAAATGCTCAGTTAAATATTTTATGAAAGCCTGATAATTTCAGCTTCTTTGGTTTGAGCCGGCTGTATACTATAGGTTTTATCTCCTTATTTCTTCCCTGCCATCAGCGTACCTTGCAAATCTTCCCGGCTTTCTGTTATGAACCTGGTCGGGTCGTGGCCATGGCCAGCCTCCAAATTCAGTCCTCCGGTAATCATCAAAGGCTTCCTGTATCTCATCCCTGGAGTTCATTACAAAGGGTCCGTACTGAATTATTGTTTCCTGGATAGCTTTGCCCTGCAGCAAGAGGAGATAGGCTTCCTCATTCCCGTTTTTAATCTCTGTGTTTGTACCTTCAGCAAGGTGAACAGCCTGGTATGCCGGCACCTTGCTTTCATTAATCATTAGCTCATTGCCACGGTAGAAATAGAGAGAACGACTGATATCACCTGAACAAACAGGCAGAGACCAGCTTGCCAGGGGGTCCATCCTGATAAGCATTATGGCAACATCTGTATCCTTTTTTGAAGCCCATGAATCGGGTGGTGGAGCCAGGGCTTTATTACCATCAAGTTGTCCTGCTATTAGCTTAATACCTGTTTTCAGGCCGTCTTTGTCGGTATGGTTAATAAGTGGAATATCTTCATTCCAGAACATGGTATAATATGGATCTACAAACTTATCTTTAGAAGGCAGATTCAGCCATATCTGGAAGAGCTCAAGAGGATTCTCCTTGTCCATATTCAGTAATGGAAACATCTCTGTATGCTGTATACCGGCACCGGCCGTCATCCATTGCACATCGCCACCTCCGTATCTTCCTGCTGCCCCCATGGAGTCAGCATGGTCGACCATGCCCTCGAGAACTATGGTTATTGTCTCAAATCCGCGATGAGGGTGGACGGGGAAGCCTGGTATTTTATCTCCATGGTACATTCTCCATCCGTCTTTTGGTACAAAGTCGTGTCCTATACTGCGACCGGCAAGCGATGCATCCGGGCCCAGATCTTCATTGCCCCTCGGATATGAATCCTTATGGTGAACGCAGAAGAGGAAAGGATTATTAGTTTCCCACTGGAAGCCCAGGGGTTTAATAGCTTTGATGCTTTCAGCTTGCATATCTTATTTGTTTTTGCTCAATATAGGCAAATTTCAGTTTTATGAAAAGATATACCCGCCCCTCTTTTGTGAGAAACTACTCAAAATTTTAAGTTTCATGCCTGGAAATCAAATTTTACTCCTGTAAGCTTTTCCGATTCTTCCCAGAGCTTTAATGCATCATTAATATTGTGTGAATCAGCATTTGACTTTACAATGACCGGGTAGCCTTTTATCTCCCTGTTTCCGTCAGGTCCATAATATTCACCTGCTTTTGCACCGGGATCAACACTGGCCCTTATCTGGGGCAGTGCACCCATGGCCTGGTCCTGGGAGATTCTTTTAAAAATGGGATAGATAATTTTGTACAGCATCTTACCTTCCAGGTATCGTGAAAGATTAGTTGTTGCAACACCAGGGTGTGCAGCAAGGGTAATAGTACTGCTACCTGCCCGCTCCAGTTTTCTTTGCAGTTCATAGGTAAAAAGGAGGTTAGCTAGTTTCGATCGTCCGTAGGCTTTAATGGGCGAATAGCCTTTCCCGTTCTCGAACTGAAGGTTGGAGAAATCCATTTTACCCTGCCTGTGCGCTGCACTGCTAACATTTACCACCCTTGAACCAGGTGTTTTTAGCAGATGGCCGAGCAATAAGCCGGTAAGTGCAAAATGTCCCAGGTGATTTGTTCCGAACTGACCCTCAAAGCCATCTTTAGTCTTAAAATAAGGGCTCATCATAATCCCGGCATTGTTTAGCAGGATATCCAGGCTGCTGTATTTGTTCTTAAAATTCGAGGCAAAATTCCTTACGGACTCCAGGTCTCCGAGATCAAGCTCCATTACGCTAATACTGGATCCGGCTTGTTCTTTTATTATACTGGCCCTGGCATTTTCACCTTTCTCAAGTGATCTGCTTGCAAGTATGACCTCAGCACCTTTCATAGCGAAGGCTTTAACAGATTCATATCCCAGCCCGCTGTTAGCTCCTGTTACAATTATGATCTTTCCCTTCAAATCGGGCATATTGTTTATTGTCCACTTATTATTCATTTTATATTGTTTAAAAATTTCACTTATAAGTATAACAAAGTTATTGCCTGATAGTTTCAGGTGTGTTTTAAAATGATATCAGGCAGCCTGAAATAAGAGTTGAGGCTTTATCAGTTGTTGTATATTTCTAATTTAAATATCTTTAGGTCAAAATTTCCAGGATGGTACTTCTGCTTATATATATTTTTCTGGCTTTATTTGTTTCTTTTCTTTGCTCTGTAGCAGAGTCGGTACTTTTGTCAACCCCGGTTTCCTTTCTAAATGTCAGGCTCGAAGAAGGTAAGAAGTCTGCTGCTATATTGATAAAGATGAAAGATAGTATTGAAGGTCCGCTGTCGGCGATTCTGTCTCTGAATACAATTGCTCATACAGTTGGCGCTGCCGGAATCGGAGTGCAGACAGCTGTTTTATTTGAGAACTTATCCTTTGGGCTTATATCAGCCGTTCTTACCCTGCTGATTCTTATTTTTTCTGAAATAATTCCAAAGACCATTGGAGCAATATACTGGCGGCAGCTTGCCCTGCCTGCAGGAAGGATTATAAGGGTAATGGTAATTCTTACCTGGCCTTTTGTAATTATGGCAGGGTTTATAACCAGGATAATTTCAAGGAAGCAGGAAGAAGCTTCTGTAAACCGGGAGGAGCTTTCGGCTATGGCCAGGATAGGACATGCAGAAGGGGTGTTCAGCGAAAATGAAAGTATGATTATTACCAATCTTGTGCGCCTGAGAACTGTAAGGGTAAGCGATATTATGACGCCCAGGGTTGTTGTGAGCATTGCCGATGAGAATATGACAGTGGCTGAGTTTCTGAAGCAGAAAGAGTATCTTCATTACTCCAGGATACCTGTTTATGATGAATCAAGGGACAATATTACAGGTTTTGTTTTAAGGCAGGAAGTATTTGAATATATTGAACAGAGTCCTGAAACTAAGAAACTGAAGGATTTAAGAAGGGATATGCTTATTGTACCTGAAGCGAGAACCGTACTGGATCTGTGGAATGATATGCTTAATAAAAAAAAACATATTGCCCTTGTTGTTGACGAGTATGGAGGTATGGATGGTATAGTAACAATGGAGGATATATTTGAGACCCTGCTTGGTCTTGAAATTGTGGATGAGAGGGATAAGGTTGTTGATATGCAGGAATTTGCTCTCGAACGATGGAAGGCAAGGAAATTGAAGTACAGTATCCTTGGTAAGGATAAAAGAGAAGCTAAAGACTGAACCGATCAGATTACCTGGTAAAAAAACAGGATAAAGTATTTAGTCCTTATACCAGTATTCTCTTACAGTATAACTTACATTATCATGGGAAGTTGCCCTCCTGTCAAGGATCAGGTCAAATTCATCAAGAGTTACAATATCAAATATGGTCTCCCTGTCACCAATTGTATGAGTGAGGGTTTTTGCCCCTGCATTCAGGGTCCACTGTCCTGAACTTGTATATGGTACTTCACCGGGCGGCCTGATGATCTTTTCAAAGTCACCATTCAGTTTATAAAGAAGAGTTGCATCAACCAGGAGATCATTCGCAATATCTATTGCCAGTTGTACGGTTTCGTCGTCATAATCACTTTCCTGAAAGTCATAAGTCCACAGTGTCTGTGTTAAATATACTTTCATACTGATATCCTCTGCTTTCTTACATGAAGAAACTGCAAGTATCATCAGAGAAGTAATAAGAATTATTCTAAGTGCTCTCATATGGATGGTTTTTAATAGTCACTTCAATCAAATCTTACACCCTTTTTTGTCTCCTGGTAACACCTTATGCTTTATTCAATCGTGCAAATAAGGTATAAGATATTTACTAAGGTACTCAATATTTTCTATATATAATTTCGCTTTGCCAGTCCTGCTTAATATTTGCCTTTAATACCAGGTCTATTCATAGCGTAGTTTGTCGACTGGTTTGCTGTTCATTACCTGCAGTCCGTGATAGCCTGACAGGGCAAGGGCAAATATCAGTATAGCCAGGTCAGCAAGAATAAAGTAAATTATTTTAATATTAACCTGGAAGGCAAAATTCTGAAGCCATCTCCTGTACAGCCAGATGGTAAGTGGAGTGGCCAGAATGATTGCCACACCAATAAGATAAACGATGTCCCTGTATAGTATTGTAATTACCTGCGATTTCTCAGCCCCGAAAACTTTTCTGACTGTTACCTCTTTAGTCCTGGCAGCCATAGTCTGGTTTGTGATTCCAAGTAATCCAAGCCCGCTTATAAGTATAGTAATAAGGGCAAGAAAGGCCAGGAGACTCTGCTGACCCCGGTCAGCAGAGTAAAGCTCCTCAATATCCTCTTTAAGGAAACTGCAGCTGATTGGAATTCCAGGTGCAATTGCCGACCACTTTTCCTTAATATACTCAAGTGTAGAAGCCTCAGATCCTTCCTTTATCCTTATACCAAGGCGGTTCTTAGGCACAGGGTACAGGCAAATAAATGCTCCGCCCATCTCATTATGCAAAGAACTATAATTAAAGTCTCTTACAACACCAATTACAGTACCTATCTCGTTCTTTTTTCCTATTGCGTTTGTCCATCCCATTTCTCTTACAAGTGATTCATTCACAAGGAAGTATCTTAGCGAGTCAGATTCAGTATAATTATCAAAGTTTTCTCCCTCAATTATTTGCAGACCGAGCGTGTTAGGGAACTCCTTTTCAGCCCAGAGTGCAGGGAAGGCATGTATCTTCATCTCGCCCTCTTCTGTTTCCCAGTCAAATGCAGTACCGGAAACGCCTGTACCTGGAAAGCGCCTGGCAAAAGTCGCGGATTCTACTCCCGGATATTGCATTATCTCCTGTCTGAATGATTCCATGGAAGATACTGTTTCCTTATTATTTGCCTGTATGATCATAATATTTTCCGGTTTAAAGCCCGTATCGCTATTGACCATATAGGAAATTTGAGAATTCATAAGGAGAATAATTATTACTGCTGTTAAAGACAGTACAAATTGCAGTCCAACAAGGACAGTTCTGAGTTTCCTTCCCTTTGATGATTTTGAATAAGTGCCCCTTAGGAATTCTATCGGCCGTGTGCGGGACATAATTATGGAGGGATACCATCCTGCCAGCACGCCAACAATTATCAATGCAGCAAGAGAAAATATTAAAAGCCCGGTATTAGTGACCAGTCCAATTGCAAGGTTCTTGTTCAGAATATTATTTATACCCGTATAAGCCAGAACAAAATGTGCAACCAGGATACTGAGTGTAAGTGTTGCTATTACTGTTAAAAATGACTCCAGGTTAAATTGAAATACAAGCTGCGAGGTTTTGCTGCCATTAACTTTCTTCAGGCTGATCTCTTTCGATCTCCTTACTGAATCACTGGTTGATATATTAAAAAAGTTAATAATGGATAATAAAAGTGTCACAATTCCAATACTCAGGAAAGCAAAAAAGTATCCCCTGTTTCTTCGTGAATATTCAGGCACTATTACAGAATTAAGCCTGTAATTTTTAAGGGGTTCTACAATAGAAACATAAGAGATTGGATCGATACTCTTCAGGTGATTGTCATAAAAGCTCTGCAATTGCAGATCGATAGTGGCAGCATCTGTTCCCGGCCGCATAAGAAAAAACACCCGTGCAGACATGTTTCCGAAAAATACCCTGGGAGACTGTATCTCTTCCTGGTCTGCAAATTGAGTGTGGAAAGAAATAAAACCACTTGAATGTAAGTGTGTATTATCAGGCATATCCTTCATTACACCTGTTATAGTAAAATATCCCTGGCCTTCAATCTCAATTCTTTTTCCTACCGGGTTTTCTTTGCCGAATAATCTGCCTGAAAGGGTCTGGTCAATAACAATGGAATATGGATTCTTAAGGGCTTCCGATTCAGATCCGCTGATAAGCTTTAATGACAGGATATCAAGGATGGATGAATCAGCCATTGCCAGACCGTCTTCGTATAATTTATCTTCACCATTAATTATTAATACTTCTCCTATACTGTTAAACCTGAAGAAGTTCTCAATCTCCGGGATGTATCTCATCAGTACAGGGCCAACGGCAGGATTTACACCTGGTTGGCTTGTCTGAGGGCCCCCGATAGACATACCTGCTCCGTAGCGGTAAATCCTGTTATGTTTGGGGAACTGGGTGTCAAACTTTAATTCATCCTGAAGATAAAGGAAAACCAGTACAGAACAGGTTAACCCTGCAGTGAGTCCCAGGATTTTTACTAAAGTCTGAAAAATGTCTTTTTTTAGGTTTCTGAAATATACTTTCAGGAGATGATAAGGATTCATTTTGGTTTCTGGGTTTATGGTAGTTTCCTTTTATTTCTTATTAAGCCGAAAGTCACCTTATTGACGAAGTATTTTTGAAAATGATGCAGAAAACATAATTCTGATTAATAAAAATTCTATTAACCAGTTACTTGGCTCTTTGATAGAGGATGTGAGACTCCTGTAATGCATGATCTGAATCTTACTGATGGCAAAGTCTGTAATTTTTGATCAGCATATTTGTTCCCTCTAAATTGAACTCTGACCGGTGATCTTCCTGAAGCTGAGAAACCCGTTCTCTTTTTCTATCTTTGTGCTTTTAATCCAGGAGCCTATGCAAAATATTGAAATATTCTCAATACTTACAATTACCCTGGCACTGGTATTTTATTCTATAGGAATATGGGCCGAGAGACTGGCCAGGTATCTTAAAAAATGGCACCTTGCTGTAACTCCTGCTGTAACTCCTGCTCTTTTCCGTAATGTGTTGTTATAAAAGTGAGACGGAAGCCAAGCACGGGGTTCACTCCACGCCAGAGAGATCTCAGGATATTCTTTCATCTCTTCTGAGATCAATCTCAATCCATTACCCCATTGCTCTATGATACCAAGCCTTTTAAAAACTGGTGGTAGGGTGGTTTATTACCCTTGTAGATTTCATCTTTAAGGATATGCTTGTCGTATACTTTTAAGGAAGATACCTCTGGCAGGAGGGATGGCAGACAGTTATTTTGCATAATACCCAGAGCTGTGTGCTAAGGGGGGTGGATCAAAAGCCAGGATTTAATAATTTATAATGTGGGATATACTTCCAATATTTATTTGGTGTTTTCATTATATAAAATGGCTTTTAGAAGTCAAAAAGATATAATTTTTTGACTTCTGATCCACCCCCAGGGCAGGCACAGTATATTTTCTGCGCGGGGGCAAAAAGAAACCATCTTTGTAAGACTTTTGCACTTTTCGAAAAGTTAGTGCCCAATAGGGCGTGCTTTTTGAAATGGGCAAATTTTCCAGATTCCTTAATAAATGCTCTGCTTATGATTTTAATATAACTAATTAAATACTTATCAAACCTGAAGTGTGCAATTTAAATTCTTTAAACGGCATCAGATAAGCTATGATTTGTCCTTTGAAAATCTCTTTCTGAGGAGCTGCATGATAGCAGCATCACTAATATCAACGAGAATAGAATCCCTTTACTCATACAATTTATTTAAATGTTATTAGATTGCCTTTTATGATATCATTATCTAAATCATCTAATTTCTGTTTAAATGGAAATACGATTAATCCTTCAGGGGTTGGTATTAGCATCTCTGGACATATTCCGTTTTCTATAGACAATTGTGTTTCATATAATACATTCAAACTCTTGTCAAATACTGACAGAAAGATAGGCTTATCGTAATATGTGTTAAAATCATAACCATCCTTCCTTATATCCATCTTACTCCATTGAGTCCGATAAAAAGAGTTTCTATAAGGATCAAATACTATCTTGAAGAAACGGGCTGTGGAAAGCGCATAGTCTAAAGGGTTGGACCCCTTTTGCATAGGTTCTGGCAAGCTATCTACATATTCACTGGTTCCGCAATATTGTCTAGTTGACCCGGAAGTTAGATTTAATGCGAATATGTCCGATGAATTCGCAAAATTGATAATGATAGAATCTGCAATGAAACAAGCGTTTGGTCCAGTGTATACGGGATTATAGTCATCTCTTCCTCTTAGATAGTCGGGGTAAAAGAAGTCTATAAAGGTTGACTTCTTATTTAGAATATCTACTTCAACTATAATTGGAAGATTCCACATTCTCTTTCTGTTATCTGGGTAATAATGAAAGATTAATGATTCAGTTCGCTGGTTAAAATTTGGTTCAAAACTCGACGCTGAGAAAAGAAATCCACCAGGAATATCTTGATATAAGGACTTTTCGTTTCTATCCAACTTCCAGGTTATTTCTCCATGCTTGTTTATTATACAAAACTTCGACATGTCAGCTATAATAATACTATCCGGTGTAATAAAATCAAATCCTAAAAGAGGCCCTATCCCATTAGGTCCATCATTGTCGCAATCAATATGATAACCGACTTTCTTTGAGATAAGGTCAATGATGTCAAAGGAATGGGTCTTTCTATTATAGCCGATCAATAAGATTGTTGTATCATCATGATAAGTATTAAATATTTGATAATACTCAGGTGTCATTGTTAGGCTGTCAATTTTAATGATGATCTCCCCTATTTCATGCCCTACAATAACATCGTCAACAATTGACTTAGGTACCATATTATTATTTGATATGCATGATACAAATGTTGACAGAATAATAATTGATAGTACTAATTTCATAAAATTGTATGTTATTGTTATTTTATAGCAGAGATCTTCTAAATAATAATGAGAAATTCAGAAAGCATTTACAGAGATTGCCCATATTTTATAACTATATACAAGTTGCTTGCTGTCCGCACCTTGCACCAACTTGTCCGCCAACCGGTGTTACATAACAATCAAAGCCAGGTATAGGATAACATGGTCTCTTATAACATATTTCATTATGATCTTCATCTATGCAAAGATTTGGTTCTTCATTTGAGAGACCAGGTTTCGAGATCAAAAGAAGTGAAACGGCTAACAGAAGCGCAGCAAGAAGTTTAAATAATTTTTTCATGATAGTAAAATTAAATTAATAATAAAAAATCGGCCATGTAAAACTATACACTATCTGTATGGTTATCAATAGTAAAATTTGGAAGATTATAGTAATCTATAGTAATTATGAGAAATAAGGTGTTCGGGTTGCTCTCTTTAAGATGCATTTGTTACAAGGTACGATAATGAAAAAATTAAAGTAAGGTGATATACACTGACTGTCGCTGCTCCAGCTTTTCTGATGGGTAATATTATGTCGCCCTAGAATGGCAAACTGCTTCTCATGATAGGTTCGTATTTAGTCAACCATACTGCGACAAAAGCAACAAAGGTCAACTCTGATGTCCGAGATTGCTTCCCCCGGTTATCCGGGGTCAGCGAACTCATCAATTGGCCGAGATTACCTTCGGCCTTTCAGTCCTCGGTGATCTCGGTTAGGGGGTGATTCAAAAGCAACTAAGGCCACTGCCTCCGGCAGTTAGCCTTTTGTTTTTGTAATCCCTTACAAAAGCAAGCTTTTGACTGTCTCCAAAAACAAAAGGCCAGAACATTCGTTCTGACCTTAGTTGCTTTTGTCGGGATGGCGAGATTTGAACTCGCGACCCCCCGCCCCCCAGACGGGTACTCTAAACCGTGCTGAGCTACATCCCGCTTTGTCCGCCATAGCTTTAGCGACGGCGGACTGCTAAATTTTTAAGCACCGCAAATATAAAGGAAAAAGTTTAAAAAGTTGAAAAGGTTTATAAAGTTTAAAAAGTTAATAAAGTTGATAAGGTATATGGTAAGTC
>JAZBNV010000061.1:0-26092 GCA_036350795.1 Marinilabiliaceae bacterium | reverse complement strand
CCCCATGCTCTGTCCGCCGAAGTAATGTTGTTGATCAGGAGATCAACAACAACGAAGGCGTGCCCCATGCCGATATGCAAACACTAACATATTGATATAAGTCATTTTATCATCTATATTTGGGCTGTAGATTTAGAATCTGGTAAACTGAAACCTGAATAAATTAATATTTAAAATATAAAGCATGGATTCTCAAACACTTAAAGCAAAACACACTATCTTAAAGGAATGGTCTTATACGAGGAAAGAACTTGATAAAGGATACACCGATAAGATCCTTTATGTTAATGTAGGATCAAAAGAGATAAAGGATAAGGATGTCCCCCTGGAGGTTAAGGAGAAATTTATAGGAGGTAAGGGATATGGTTTGAGACTTCTGTGGGATGCAACCCTGCCCGATACAAAATGGAATGACCCCGAGAATGAGATTATTATATCATCGGGACCGATTGGAGGAATTACCCAGTATTCAGGTACAGGGAAATCGCTGGTTGTTTCAATATCTCCCCAGACAGATTCGGTTATAGACAGTAATGCCGGTGGTTTCTTCGGGCCTTTCCTTAAGTTTGCCGGCTTCGATGCAATAGAACTGCAGGGTAAGGCAGAAGAGGATGTGGTTGTTTATATTGACGGAGTAAACAACAAAATCCAGATTTTTACAGCACCGCTAGAAGGTCCCGACAGCCATGTAATGGCAGTACAGTTTACAGAGATGTTTGCTGATGATGAAAGGGATATGAAAAATATATCGGTTGTTTCAGCTGGTAGCGCAGCCGATAATTCCCTTATAGGTATGCTTAACTTCAGTTTTTACGATCCCAAGCGCAAGGAAGTACGCCTTAAACAGGCCGGACGGGGAGGTATCGGGACAGTATTAAGGGATAAGAAGATCAAAGCCCTTGTATGTAAGTGCGGAGGTGTAAAAGGAAACCTGAACAATGTTGTTGACCTGCAGGCCATTATGGAGAGGGGAAAGAGGTTTAACAGGGAGATGAGGGAGCTCGACGACAGCCAGGCCCGTATGAAGCAGGTTGGTACTGCGCACCTTATGGAGATAATGGACGATCATGACCTCCTGCCCGTTCATAATTACAAATTCGGATCACACCCCGACTCACATAAAATTGATTCGGCAGAGTGGAAAAGAAGATTTACCCAGGGTGTTCCTGACGGATGCTGGATAGGATGCAATATGGCATGTGCAAAGGCAGTTGATAATTATGTGCTCAGCTCGGGACCCTATGCCGGGCAGACAGTAATTGTTGACGGACCTGAGTATGAAAATGCCGGAGGACTGGGATCGAATTGCGGAATATTTGATGCCGATTATATTATCGAGGCAAATTTCTATTGCGACACCTATGGTATCTGTACAATAACCTGGGGTACCCTGCTGGCCTTTGTTATGGAGTGTTATGAAAATGGAATTCTGAACAAGGAGCGTACCGGCGGACTGGAGCTTACATTTGGCAATAAGGAAGAAGCATTAAGGCTACTGCATATGCTGAGCCGTGGTGAGGGATTTGGTAAGATAGCCGGCCAGGGTGTAAGGCGTATGAAAAAGATTTTTGCTGAAAATGGCTGGGGCGATCCCGCCTTCCTGCAGGATATTGGAATGGAAAACAAGGGCCTCGAATATTCTGAGTATATCTCGAAAGAGTCGCTTGCCCAGCAGGGTGGCTTTGCCATGACAAATAAAGGGCCACAGCACGATGAGGCATGGCTGATCTTTATGGATATGGTAAATAACCAGATACCTAGCTTTGAAGATAAGGCCGAAGCACTGCACTACTTCCCAATGTTCCGTACCTGGTTCGGTCTTGTGGGCCTCTGTAAGCTGCCATGGAATGATGTTGAGCCTGAAGATAATGGCGAGACCGATGAGCCGGCCAAGGTTCCCGAGCACGTAGATAATTATGTTACCATATATAAGTCGGTTACCGGACGCGAGTTCGATAAGCACCGCCTTATCGAAGATTCTGAAAGAGTCTATAACTTCCAGCGTATATTTAACCTCAGAAGAGGATATGGCACCAGGGAGCACGATGCGCAGCCATATCGTGCAGCAGGGCCGGTAACAGTTGAGGAATATGAATCAAGAGTTGAGAGGTACGACACGCAGATGAAAGAACTTATAGGTGTAGATCCCGAAGGTAAGAGCGTTGAGGAAAAAATTGCAATTACCCGTAAATACAGGGAAAGCCAGTACGAAAAACTCCAGGACGCTGTGTACGCCAGGAGGGGATGGAACAGTAATGGCGTTCCGAAGATAGAGTTCCTTAAAAAAATAGGAATGGATCTTCCCGAACTTATCGAAGTTGTTAAAGATTACCAGTAGTTATATTGGATTAACAGTAAGATCTTTATAAGCTGACTCAAATAATATTGCCGTTATTAATGCCGTTATTAATAACGGCATTTTTTTATTGAGGCTGTCTAAAAAGGGCGCAATCTTTGTCATTCCGAGCGAATGCGAGGAATCCAGGTCTTGATTATCAAACATTTAGATCCCTCGATTAACTACTAATGACAACTATAATTGTCATCTTTATTTGTGATCCTGATATTCAGGTGTTAGGACTCGGGATGACAAGAATATTATACTTTTGAGACAGCCCCTTTTTTTTATTAGGTGCCCACACTAAAATATTCTGATAATATTTGGAAGCGATATGCAAAAGAAGTAAATTCGCTTCTCAAAAAATTATTGATATGAAGACAAGGATATTATTACCTCTTTTATTGATTTCTTCTTTTTCATTCTCATCTCTTGCGCAGGATCCGGATGCCGTTAGTGGAGCAACTTCATCGGCCGGTATGGCTTCGTGGAACCCGATGCTGCAGAGAGCATATAATAATGATAACTTCGACAATGTTGCCCTTAAACCTTTGAAACTCACTATTCCCTTTGTTGAGGGAGAAATAAGTAACCCGGGTTATACTGATTTCGGGAACATACTTCAGAGAGAAGTTATTGTGAAAGAAGTTGCAGAGGGAAAAAACGGAGAGCTGGAGTTTAAAGGTGTATTTAATTACAGGGGCTACCCCTTGTCTGACCTTCTCGAGGATTTTGTTGTTGATAAGAAAAACAAGGCTGAATTCCCGGTAGAGACAGACCTGGTAATCGTAATATCAAATGATAGGGGAGAGTCGGCTGCCTTTAGCTGGGGAGAGATCTTTATGTCGAAAAGAGGAAAGGATATTATGCTGGCAACTGCCGTAGCACCGGTATTCCCGACAAAAACTGATGATACATGGCCCGTGCCCGCTAACTGCAAGATAATTGCAGGATCTGACTTCCATACCCTCAGGAATATTGAAAGCCCAACAAAAATAGAATTCAGGTCATTCCCGCAGAGTTTCCCAGGTGAAAAGGGCTTTGAACCCCTTTATTCGGCCAGTATAACACTTGAGAAGGATGCCAGGAAAATAAAAATTACAAAAATCCCGGAAGGACTTAATAAGCGCAGTTTTCCAACAGCTTTCTTTGGCCTCCATAAAGGATTTAAGGAAATCAAAACCTTTGAAGG
The DNA here is from genome assembly GCA_036350795.1 of Marinilabiliaceae bacterium. Taxonomy (GTDB): domain Bacteria; phylum Bacteroidota; class Bacteroidia; order Bacteroidales; family VadinHA17; genus JAUVKT01. The sequence continues at coordinate 22,562 of JAZBNV010000061.1, read as the reverse complement.
TTACCCGCTGAAAGAAGTACTTGAAGCCTGCTTTGATTTTACTGCATCTGACCTGCAGCACGGAATTCTGGCAGTAGGAGCAAAAGATGCCTACCGCTGCGTTTATTCCTTATCGGAAATAATGAATCGCCAGGACCTGGAGTCGGTGCTTATTATTGACCTTGGTGAAGATGATCACGGAAGATTCAAAATATTTCCCGCTGCCGAAGTCTTTGCCGACAGGCAGCTAAAAGGCGCATCGTTGGCTTATATACTGAATATTAAGTAATAACACCTCAGTACTTATCAAATAAGATAGATTTTCATATAACTATCAATACCGATATGCAAATAGATACATAACCATATTTTTTAATCAATTTCTTATACAATGAAGCGATTTCTTAATTTATTTATATTTGTTTTTATCCCTGTTATGATACAGGCGCAGACACTAAGCGGAATAGTGCTGGACGAAACAAGCGGGATTAGTTTACCTGGTGCTACTGTAATAATTTCGCCCGGAGAAAAGGGCACTGCCAGCGATAATGCTGGCCGCTTCGGCTTTTCAGAACTTAAACCGGGTGAATATTCGCTTACGATAAGCTTCCTTGGTTACGAGAGTATTTCAAGAACCATCGAACTAAAGGAAGGAAAGAACAGCCGCTTTACATTTCTGCTTAATCCAATAGCAATAGAGGCTGAGGAGATTGTAGTTACAGCTACCAAGACCGAACGAAAGCTTGAGGATATTCCGGGCAGGATTGAGCTTATAAATGCAAAACAGCTAACATCATTTGCAGCTACCGACATGTCAGGCTACCTTAAGAACTCTTCCGGGGTATCCGTATATAATCCGGGTGGCTTTGTTTCGCATAAGACAAATGTTGTTATGAGGGGAATGAGCGGAAATAACCAGGCACGTGTTCTTGTTCTGCTCGATGGTATGCCAGTGAATAAGGCCGACGGAGGTTCAGTAAACTGGAACCTGATTCAGAGCGATCAGATCGAAAAGGTCGAAATATCTAAGGGGCCGGGTTCTTCCCTTTACGGAGGCAATGCCCTGGGCGGTGTTATAAACCTTATAAGCCGTAGTCCGATAAACAGGCTACAGGGCTTTCTGAAAACTGAATATGGTTCTATGAACACTTTCGGTGGCCGCTTCAACCTGGCTTCTAACCTGGCAGGCAACGATAATAAGGGATTTTATTATTCTTTAAATGGGTATTATCGCAAAAGTGACGGGTATATCAACACTGCACTTGAAGATGAAGAAGGAAACTTCCTGCCAGAGCCCGATACGACATTCACAACCATTAGTAATACAATGGAAGAATATGGTGCCGACCTGAAAGCAGGAATCAGGCTTGGAGAGGATAGCAACCTGGAGCTTGGACTTACCTATTTCAACGACAGAAGAGGTACAGGGTTTAAGTACTACGAGCCTTCAGGATCATATATGGACCACGACACAAAATCCTTTTCGCTTCTTTACAAAGGCAGACTTGGAGCTGTCGATTTAAGGGCAAATGCCTGGTACCGGAACGAAGATTATAAGAAAGTGAACGATAGCGATAGTGATTCGAAATACTATTCTGTTATTTCCGACCGGGAAGATGCCGGGATACAGGTCTATGGCTCTGTAAGTGCCGGATCACATTCTCTGCTTACCATAGGTATGGATGCAAAGCAAGGCTCTGTAAATGCTGTTGATAAATACATCCTTGTTAGCGACAGGGTTTATAACAAAGGTAAAATGAATACATTAGCGGTTTTTGTCCAGGAGGAGTTTACAGCAATGGATGAAAAACTACAGCTGGTGGCAGGTCTCAGGTTTGATTATGCAAAGTACTTTAATGGATCTTATACAATTGAGGATGCTACATCAGCAACAAGCATACTCCAGGATCTGGTGGATGAAGAACAGGATGAAAACAGGTGGAACGCCTTGAGTCCCAGGTTGTCGGCGCAGTATCGTTTTAATCAAGATTTCAGGTTATATGTTACATATTCCAATGGCTTCAGACCATCTGTACTGGACGACCTGTGTCGCTCAGGTTTTGTAAGAGGTGGTTTTAAGCTTGCGAACCCTGATCTTGAACCCGAGCGGCTAAACTCCTATGAGATCGGATTGGATATGCATGTCGGTGAACTTTCAGTTTCTCCCTCATTGTATTATTCAAAAGGAAGGGATTTTATGTACTACGTAAGTACCGGCGACAGTCTGCAAATGGGCTCAAGGAAGAGACCGGTAAGACAGGTTGAAAATATAGGAGAAGTAGAAATAAAGGGAATGGAGCTAAAAATTAACTACGATATCCTGCCTTCACTCTCAGTATATGCTAATTATACCTATAACGAATCTGTAGTTACAGAATTTAATCCGGAATTTAGCTCGCAGAGCGAAGATATCACATCAAAGTACCTGACCTATGTTCCTGTTCACCAGGCTTCCTCGGGTATAATATGGAGAAACCAGCTCGTTAATGCCGGGCTAAACGGAAGGTTTATAGGTAAACATTTCGCCGACGATCTGAATACTGTAATTATAGATTCTTATACAAGCCTGGATATCAGGTTGTGGAGATCATTTGGCAGGCTTGGAATAAAGTTTGACATCGAGAATATGATAGGAAAGATTATTCTTGTAGATGATGGATACATAAATTCCGGACGCTTTTATCGCATTGAACTTACATATAATTTCTAGCATCACAACAGGATAGGGAAACACCGGGTGATGTAATTTTATCAATTCATTATGAAGCGATATGCAAAAAATGTAAATTTGCATATCGCTTTTAATTTTTAAATAACTAATTGATATGATTAAGGTAAATGAATATTTCGACGGAAAGGTAAAATCCCTGGCACTCGAAAATAATGAAGGACCGGTTACCTGCGGTGTTATGGTGCCGGGTGATTATGAATTTGGTACATCAACAGTTGAATATATGACTGTTGTATCAGGAAAAATGACAGTGCAACTGCCGGGCGAAGGTGAATGGAAAGAATTTAAGCCCTTTGAGACTTTTATTGTTGAAAAAGATAAAAAGTTTAAGGTAAAGATTAAGGAAACAACAGCATATAAGTGCCTGTATAAATAGTATTTCACCCTGAATAAAACGAGGGCCTGATAAGGGATAACTTTATATTCCTGTGCTGTGATGCAAGGCATTTATCAAGCCTGACTGCCAGGCAGGCCCGTAAACTTTATCAACTCTATCAACTTCTTAATCATGGCAGGATCAAAAGGTTCAAAGTATTACAATGTTTTTCTGCGGTACACGCTAAATCTTGAAGACAGTTCTGATAAGTCCATCCTTGATGCCGAAGGATTTGAGCTTCTTATTAAGATAAGGAAACTGAAATCGATAGTAGCAGCTGCCAAAGAAATGGGGATAAGCTACAGGAAAGCCTGGGGAATAATAAATACTGTTGAGAAAAGCCTTGGTTTTCCGCTGGTGCACAAACACAGGGGGGGTGCCGAGGGTGGTTCAACCGAATTGTCAGGGGAAGGAGAGCAGCTTATTGATGGATATACAGAACTAAGCGATCAGTTCGACAGGGCTACAAGCGAAATTGCAAGAAAATTCTTCAGAACGATTAATGAGAAAAAATGAATAAAAATGAATTGAAGATTTTAATCAGGTGGAAGCATAAAAGTATGAAGAGGATAGTGCCGGTATTATTTGTATTTCTTTTTGCATGTGCAAACCAGTCTAAGGACGAAGCGAAGGTAATAATCTTTCATGCAGGGAGCCTTTCGCTTCCTTTAAAGCAGATGGAAAGAGCCTTTGAAGAAAAGTATCCGGGCATAGATGTACAGCTTGAAGGAGCGGGGAGTGTTGCCTGCGCCCGTAAGATTACAGATCTAAAAAGGGATTGTGATATTATGGCTTCGGCCGATTACACTGTAATAGATGAGATGCTGATACCCGGATATACTTCCAATAATATACAATTTGCCAGTAATGAGATGGTAATTGCCTACTCCGACAGGTCGGAAAGGGCAGATGAGATTACAATAGATTCCTGGCCCGATATCCTGATGGATAAGGATGTAATTTACGGAAGATCAGATCCCGACTCAGATCCCTGTGGTTACCGCTCAGTTATGACCATGAAACTTGCCGACATTTATTATGGCAGGAATGATATTACTGATAGCCTCCTGAAAAAAGACAGGAATATGATAAGACCGAAGGAAGTTGACCTGGTAGCCCTGCTGCAGACAGGTGTAATCGATTATTTCTTTATTTACCGTTCTGTTGCAGAACAACATAAGCTGAAGTATATCGAACTTCCTCCCGAAATAAACCTGTCGGATCCAGACTTCAATTACCTGTACTCTGAAGTATCTGTGGAAATCAGGGGCAAGAGCCCCGATGATACAATTGAGATGCGCGGAGGAGAAATGATTTATGGCATATGCATTCTCGATAAATCAAAGGATAAGGAGGAGGTTATTGAGTTTATGAAGTATTTTCTTGGCGAGGAAGGCAGGTCTGTAATTGAAAGAAACGGCCAGGGAGTCATATTTCCACCCCGGGTTAACAGGCTCGAAGCATTGCCTGCAGCTCTTCATCACTTTTTCAGCACAGGCCAATGAACAAAAAAAGCGTTTTTCACTGGGTTCTGCTGGTACTTTCGTCACTCATTCTGTTGTTTATCCTGGCTCCCCTTCTGGGACTTGTTATCGATACCAGCAGTCTTGAGTTTTTTGAAACGGTAAGAGACAAGGAAGTACAGGAAAGCGTCTGGTTAACCCTCTCGGTAGCCTTTGTTACCACCCTTATTTTTTCTCTTGGTGCTGTTCCCCTTGCATGGGTGATGGCAAGAAATAATTTTCCTGGTAAGAGGATTGTGCAGGGATTGATAGATTTACCGGTTGTACTTCCTCATTCTGCAGCAGGTATAGCATTACTGGGATTGATATCCAGGGACGGATTACTGGGGAAGGCAGCCGACACTGTGGGTCTGTCGCTTGTTGGTAATACGGCGGGTATAGCACTGGCAATGGCATTTGTAAGTCTGAGCTTCCTGATTAATTCTGCCAGGGACGGTTTTGCTGCCGTCCCCGAACGACTTGAAAAGGCTGCGCTTAACCTCGGAGCCTCACCTCTTAAAATGTTTTTTACGGTATCGCTCCCCCTTTCCTGGAGGAATATAGCATCTGGCTTTGTAATGATGTTTGCAAGGGGAATGAGTGAGTTTGGCGCCATAGTAATAATAGCATACCATCCCATGACGGCCCCCGTACTTATTTACGAGAGATTTAACCAGTTTGGTATTTCCTATGCCCGTCCTGCCTCATTGCTTTTTATACTTGTGGCACTGGTCGTATTTATCGGCCTTCGAATGATCTCAATGAAAGCTTCCGGAAGACAGCTTACCCGCCAGGATCTAGTATGATTAATATGCTGGAAATAATAAATATATCAAAGGATTACGGTGGCTTCGCCTTACAGGAGATCAACCTTAGTGTGAAGAAAGGTGAGTATTTTGTTCTCCTTGGCAGATCGGGAGCAGGTAAATCGCAGCTCCTGGAAAATATTGCCGGACTGAGGCGTGCCGACAGTGGAACCCTGATATTGGATTCTGTTGATATAAGCCATGAAAAGATCCAGTCGAGGCCTGTAGGTCTTGTATACCAGGATTTTGCACTCTTCCCCCACCTCAGTGTTTATGACAATATTGCTTACCCGCTAAGGATGGTAAAGGAGAAGAAGGAAGAAATTGCAGTGAAGGTTAAGAGAATAGCAGAAGAAACCAATATAGCACACCTTCTCGACAGGAAACCGGAAGACCTGTCGGGAGGAGAAAAGCAAAGGGTAGCTGTATCGCGGACACTTGTAAGGTCGCCAAAGATTATTCTCCTGGATGAGCCTATGGCTTCAATTGATACTCCCCTGAGGGATGATCTGAGGCGTCTTCTAAGGAAAATAAACAGGCAGGGAATGACCATACTTCACGTTACGCACGATTACAGGGAAGCTATACGCCTGGCCGACCGGATAGGAGTAATTCATAACGGGAGGATAATTCAGCAGGGTACTCCCGATGAGGTATTTGATAAGCCGGTAAACAGGTTTGTGGCCCGCTTTGCTGGTATACAGAACTTTTTCAGGGTTAATATAAGGGAGGAAAATGGGTTTTTTGTTGGAGAGGGTCGCCGGGGTTTAGCCTTTAAGCTGCCGGGCAAGGATTACCCGGAAGATGGAATAGTAATGCTGAGAAGCGATGATATAATCCTGCAAAGGGAAAAACCGGGCTGTTCCTATAATTGCTTCGAGGGATCTGTTACCGAGATAAACAGGGCTGAAAACGGATTTGAACTGTTCGTGGATGCGAGAGAAACATTTTATGTAACTTTGGCGATTAAAAATTACAGGCAGATGCAGCCTGTGGAGGGCGAAAAGATTTATTTGAGCTTCGACTCCGAAGCAATCAGGGTAATGTAAAAAAAGAAGGTATATGATGATTAAGTTTGAGGAAGCACTTAAAATAGCAGAAGCATACAGTATAAAAACAGGAAGCGAGAATGTTCCTTTTATGGATTCACCGGGAAGAGTTCTGGCAGAGGATATCAGGAGTGATATTAATATGCCGCCCTTTAACAAGGCAGCGGTGGATGGTTTTGCCTGCAGGCGTGAAGATATTGAAAAGGAACTACTTATTAACGAGGTGATCCCAGCCGGGACTGTTGCAAAGAAGGTTGTGGGAGAAGGTGAATGTGCAAAGATCATGACAGGAGCAGCCGTTCCCGGGGGAGCTGATTTTGTTTTTATGGTTGAGGATGCAGTTGAGACCGGCAACAGGGTAAGGTATACAGGGTCGTCGCGGAAAGACAATATTGCCAGGAAGGCCGAAGATATTTCCATTGGTGATATAGTACTGAAAAAAGGCAGAATTATACGGCCACAGGATATTGCCGTGATGGCTACAGTTGGTGCAACTGAGCCCCTGGTAAGCAAAAGAATCAGGCTTGGAGTGATAAGTACGGGTGACGAACTTGTTGAGCCAGGGGATATGCCGGGTGAAGGACAGATAAGAAACTCCAATGCATACCAGCTTGTTGCACAGTCGATAAGGGCAGGAGCTGAAGCATTGTATTTTGGTATTGCACCCGACAACGAAGAACAGACATTTAATATGGTGGCAGGTGCTCTCGACAACTGCGATATTTTACTTTTAACAGGTGGAGTATCAATGGGCGATTTTGATTTTGTTCCACGTGTACTGGCAAATTGCGGTGTAAAGATATTATTCGACCGGGTAGCGGTACAGCCCGGCAAACCCACCACCTTCGGTACCCGGAACTCTTCACTGGTTTTTGGCTTGCCCGGTAACCCCGTATCCTCCTTTGTACAATTTGAGCTTTTTGTCAGGCCACTGGTGCTGCGATCAATGGGTTCTGACTGGAGGCCCGACACAAGAAAGCTGGCACTGGCCAGCGCCTATAAACGAAAAAGGGGCGAGCGCCTTGCATTTGTGCCCGTAAGGGTAGACGATAACGAAATGGTGGAAGTGCTTAATTACCATGGATCGGCACATATTAATGCCCTGCCCGATGCAACAGGACTGATGATGGTACCACTGGGGATTACCGAAATAGGAAAGGGTGAAAAAGTTGATGTACGATCCATATAATAGAAGAATAAATTACCTGAGGATTTCGGTTACCGACAGGTGCAACCTGAGGTGCAGGTACTGTATGCCTGAAGAAGGTGTGAAGCTAATGAAACATGCCGATATTCTAAACTTTGATGAGATCTGTGATTTCACTGAACTGGCTGTTTCAAAGGGTGTTGATAAGGTAAGGCTTACAGGAGGTGAACCCCTGGTAAGAAAGGGCATTGTTGACCTTGTTGGCATGATCTCGGCGATTGATGGAATAAAAGACCTCTCAATGACTTCCAACGCAATATTGCTGGTGAAGTATGCACAGTCGCTGGCAGATGCCGGACTGCAACGGTTAAATATAAGTCTCGATACAATGGATGCAGAAAAGTACAGATGGATAACCCGGGGAGGGGATATTAATGCTGCACTCTCAGGTATTGAAGCAGCTCTTAAAGCAGGCCTGGAGCCTCTAAAGATAAACTGCGTGGTACAGAATGATCATAATGACAGTGATGCCCTCGAGGTTGCAGCATATGCAAGGAAAATGGGCCTGCAGATTCGCTATATCAGGGAGATGAGCCTTTCAGGAGGTAAATTCAGTATTGTCGAAGGTGGTGAGGGAGGTAATTGCAGTATCTGCAACAGGATAAGGCTAACAGCGAATGGCATGGTTAAGCCCTGTCTTTTTAACGACCTGGAGTACAATGTACGCGAACTGGGCTATGAAGAGGCTCTGAAACAGGCGATTAATCATAAACCGAAGTGCGGAAGTTATAATACTACCACAAAATTCTATAACTTAGGAGGATGAATAAACTCTCACATACCAATAAAAAGGGAAAAGCAACAATGGTTGATGTGGGTGGCAAAAAAGACCAGCTTAGAATTGCAAGGGCTGAAGGCCATATCACACTTGCCCCTTCCACTGTTGAGCTTATCAGGGAGAATAATATGAAAAAGGGCGACGTGCTTACACTTGCGGAAGTGGCAGGAGTACAGGCAGCAAAGATGACCTCAGATCTTATTCCCCTGTGCCATAATATATTTATTGAGAAGGTGAGCGTTGATGCTATTGTAGACGACAAGGGAGTTACTGTCAGATCTGAGTGCCGCTCAACAGGAAAAACCGGTGTTGAGATGGAAGCCCTGAGCGCCGTTAGCATTGCCCTGCTTACAGTTTATGATATGTGTAAGGCAGTGGATAAGGGCATGGTTATTGATAATATTACACTAAAAGAAAAAACAAAACATGAGCCTACCTGATAAATATAAATGTCTTGTAATAACATTAAGCGACAGGGCTTATGCCGGTGAGTATAAAGATGAAAGCGGACCGGCAATCAAGCTCAGGCTTGACGATTATTTTAAGGATATTGGCTGGGAGATGCGTTCTGAGCTAACTGTTCTTCCTGACGATGTTGCCGTGTTAAGGCAACTGATTAACGAGTCGTCGCAGACCTATGATGTAATAATTACAACAGGAGGTACCGGTATAGGTCCGCGCGATTTTACGGTAAATGTTGTAAGGGATTTGCTCGATTTTGAGATTCCGGGAATTATGGAGCTTATCAGGGTAAAATACGGAATGGATAAACCAAATGCACTCCTGAGCAGGGGTATTGCCGGGGTTAAAGACCAGTCGCTGATTTACACGCTGCCAGGTTCTCTTAAAGCCGTAAATGAGTATATGGAGGAGATACTAAAATCCCTTCAGCATGCCATTTATATGAAGCACGGAGTTGATGTGCACGACAGGCACTAATTATTCCTGTTAAGCGTATTTGTTATTTTTGCCCCAATAAGCCTGTCGTATCTGTCCATGGGCTCAGCCAGGTATACCAGTATAAGATAGTCGTTCTCGGTTTCGAAATGGTCGCTTTCGAAGGACTGGTCTGAAAGAATATTTCCCCTTTTATCAGCTGCTGTGTAAATGTAATTATACCATCCCTGCTTAAGCAGCATTGTAAGCTCATACCTGTTCAGTTCGTAGTTATATGACATCCTGTTTTGCTCGTTCAATTCCCAGCCTGACAGTGCCCCGTTTACATATACATCTCCGTTCTTTACCGGGAATGCTGAGGGAAGGGTGAAGTAAACAAAGACATAATCTGCTTCAAGCTCGTGGTCACGTCCTTCCTGTATGGCAGTGAAATACTTCCCGTTAAAATCCTGGTGGTAGAAGTAGCGGTCGTCCGACCTGTTGTCAGAATGCATAAGGTATACGTGGTACCTTCCGTTCTCATGCTCAACAGCCCTCACATATTCTGTCTGGTACCTGAGCGACTTAATATCAAAATACCTGAATTCGCTGCCTCCTGCAAAGGTGTACTTGCCATCTATATCATTATACCTTAACTGCTTATTGCCAATAAAATCAGGTTTAAGATTATTCTTCTGCTTATCCCACCGGCCATTTTGCAGTATAGATGCAAAAACTGTTCGGTAAGGATCCGTGATAGTGCCTCCCGGATATTCAACTGTGAAATCTATTTGCTGACCACTGTTATAGGCCGATGGAAGTTTTGGCCTCTGCGGCTCTGCTGTTATGCTTACTGCTTCCTCCGAAATCATAAACCTTCGGGTAAGCACCGGCTCGTCGGGATAGCCGGCAGGGTATACTTTTACTATGTAATTTCCTGATAATTTAAAAGATATATCCTCGTTCGGGAAAGTAAGACTGTAATGAATATAGTTTACAGTTGTGTTAAACGAAATAGAATAATCCCGGACCTGGTTTTCTTCGAAGCCCTTAATGTAATCTGGTGAAAAAATATCAGAAACATTCCAGTCCCTGTCGCAATGAATAAAGCTATAGTAGTAGGTTTCGATATTATTCCCCAGTAAATCAAAATGCAGTACCAGCTTCTCGTCAGAGTTAAGTTTAATTACAGGATATGATAAATTCCACTCCGGCCTGTGCAGCTTAACAGTTTTTATATTGCCCGAGTACACCCTGTCTGCCATTTCATAATCCTGTCCCATTGCTAAAACCGGGATCAGCAGAAAAATTGCTACTATTAAATACCTGTACATGCCATAAAACTTACAAAAATAATACCATACAAAACTAAATAATTGCTTACAGGTTTATTGGTTTATTCGTTTATTTGTTGAATTATTTATTATGGCATGGAAAAATTAAGGAGAACCATAAACGAATCACCGCTTGCCCGCTGGGGAATCCTGTTCCTGGTTGGCTTTGTTCTGTCTGTTAACTATTATTTCTACGATGCATTTTCTACACTTAAGGATTTGTTATTGAAGGAATTTGCGTTTACAAATACCGACTATGGCCTTTTTGTCTCCTTTTATTCAATACCCAATACCTTTCTGCTGATGGCTGTTATCGGGGGGATTGTCCTCGACAGGCTTGGTATAAGACGAACAGGATTTATGTTTGTGTTCTTTATGGCTTTTGGAGCACTGCTAACTGCTTACGGTGCCTCTGATTATTACGTCTCGGGCGGACCCGCCTATAAATTGTTCAGCTCTTTCTGGGTTTCAAAATCACCCGAACTTAAGATGATGCTGCTTGGACGCTTCTTCTTCGGACTGGGTGCCGAAACAACAATAGTAGTGGTAAGCAAGATTCTTGTAAAATGGTTTAAGGGAAAGGATCTTGCACTTGCCTTTGGTCTTAAGGTTGGATTTGGACGCCTGGGTACTTTCGCTGCCTTGCAGTTATCACCTCTTGTTGCCAGTGAAGGCAGCAATTTAACAGCTGCGATATGGCTGGCTGCAATACTTGTACTGATCGGGCTTCTTGCCTTTATAGTTTACATGTTCTTTGATGCAGCCTACGACAGAAACCAGGCAAGTGAAAGTAATAAAGAAGCTGCCGTTGAGGACAGGTTCAGGATTACAGATGTTTTTAAGCTTCTCTCTAACAGGGCTTACCTCTATATAGCGCTTTTATGTGTAACCTTTTACTCGGCCGTATTCCCATTCCTTGCGTTTGCACCCGATTTCTTTGCCGATAAATTTTCCCTCACTGATGTAGAAAGCGGCCGTATAACATCACTGCTACCACTTGGCACACTGATCTTTACACCTCTTTTTGGCTCGCTTATCGACCGAAAGGGAAGAAGTGCCACGGCTATGATCTTTGGATCGCTTATCCTGCTTATTGTGCATCTGTCATTCAGCCTCACCAATATAATGCCCTATGTGCCAATGGTTCTGCTGGGTATTGCCTTCTCCCTTGTACCGGCTTCGATGTGGCCCAGCATGGTAAAGCTGGTACCCGAAAAGCAAATTGGCACAGCCTATGGCCTTATGTACTCAATCCAGAACCTGGGATTATGGGGCTTTCCTCTTATCGCCGGACTGATACTTGACCGGACCAACCCCGGAAACCCTGAAGTAGCTGATTATGGCGCAACAATCTTAATGTTCTCAGCGCTCGGCATATTGGGTTTGCTCTTTGCCCTGCTGCTGAAGAGGGAAGACCGTAAATCCGGCTTTGGAATCGAATTACCTTTAAATAAGAAATAGCCTTATGGAGTTTATTATTCACCGTGCAGGGAAGAATACTATCGCAGAACTTAAGTCAGACAAACAGCTGATTAATAATCTGCAGGATGGTGTCGACCTGCTTGCTAATGCAAGTTATAATGATGCAGCAATAGTTGCCCTTAAAAAAGAAAATCTTCATCCCGGCTTTTTTGAGCTCAGAACAGGCCTGGCAGGGGAAATCCTGCAGAAGTTTTCAAATTACAGGATGCAGCTCGCCATATTAGGGGATTTTTCCATGTATAAAAGTAAGGCCCTCAGGGATTTTATTTACGAGAGCAATAAAGCGGGCAGAATTCTGTTTCTTTCATCAATGGAAGATGTGCTTCAGAATTTCTCGGCTTAAATAACAGGCAGCAGTCCGGATAAGCGTTGTATTCAGGAAGACGGGTGTTTGTAGAAAATACTATCTTCACACAATAAAAGTACCTTGTTATGAAAAGTCCGATTTTTAAATATTTATCAGCCCTTTTTCTGCTTGCAATTATTGCTTATGCATGCACCAGGGAAGAAAGCCGTGAAGAAAAAGTTGACAGCTTAATAATGGAATTAAAAACTGATATCCGCTCCGACAGCCTTGAGTCCTATGTTCGGTGGATGCAGGACATGGGTACCCGTTTTTGCCTGGCCGACGACAGGAGGGATGTTGCCGTGGCCGTAATGAACAAGTTTGTATCGCTGGGCGTGGAAAATGTCCGGCTTGATTCATTTATACTCAACAGGAGCTATGGAGGGATTGAATATGAGCTGTACGAGTATAATGTTATTGCATCAATAAGGGGAAGTAAATACCCTGAAGAGCTATTTATTCTTGGTGGGCATTATGATTCAGTTGTAAGATCAACTGCCGGCGATCCCTTCGAAGCAGCCCCGGGAGCTAACGATAATGCAAGCGGCGTAGCAGCAGCACTTGAAGTTGCCAGGGTCTTCAGTACCAACGACTATATACCCGAATATACGATAGAATTTATCGCTTTCGGGGCTGAAGAACTGGGGCTCTGGGGCAGCAGGGCATATGCTGCAAAGGCAAAGCAGGCCAATAAGGAAATAGTGCTGATGCTGAATAACGATATGATTGCCCACCAGGACGGATCTGATCGTTCGGGATGGACAGTTAATGTTATGGATTATGAGAACTCCGATCGTTTTGGATCATATGCAAGGATGATGGCAGAGAAATATACCGATCTGTCGCCATACCGCGACAATACCTATCACCAGCACAGCGATAGCTATGCATTTACTGAACAGGGCTACCCGGCGCTTTTTTTCTTTATCGGCAGTCCGGATCCTTACTATCATACTCCTGATGATATCGCGGATAACTGTAATTTTGAATACTGCAAAGAAGTAACAGCAATCTCTCTCGCCATACTTATTGACAAAACTTATTGATGATCTCAGGCCTTATGCCTGCACTGATATACTTTGGTTTAACAGTTACACCTGATAATAAATGATAAGGGCAATTATCAATTATTAATATTAAATTGGCTATTTTAACAGTTCATAATCTGAACCATGCTTAAGGCCCTGTTAATATTATTGCTTTCGCTTCCACTCACCACCTTTGCTCAGATTAAGTATATAGGTACACCCAACATAAGGAATTTTACCAAATCAGAGTATAATGCAGCAACCCAGAATTGGGCAATAAGCCAGGATAGTAATGGCTATATCTATTTTGCCAATAATGACGGTCTTTTATCTTTTAACGGTGTGGAATGGAACCTCACCAGGGTATCATCGAGCTCTCCATTAAGAAGCATACTGGTCGACAGCAGGGATAAGATTTATGCCGGGCTGATTAATGATTTTGGAATTATAGTTAAGGACGACAACAGGGCTTCATCTTACAGGAGCCTCAAATACCTTGTTCCGGAAGAATACAGGGAGTTTGATGATATCTGGCGTATTTTTGAGCTCGACGAAGCTATAGTTTTTCAGTGCTACAGGTATATTTTCCTGTATAAAGACAATAAAGTAGAGGTAATTGAGCCGGATAATCTCTTTCGCTTTTCTTATAAGGTCGGGAAACGGGTGCTTGTGCACCAGCCTGGTTACGGCTTATTTGAAATCAGGGACGGCAGGCTGCATTCCTTGCCATGGTGGCAGAAGGACAGCGGGAAAGAGATAAGTGCTATTCTTGAGATTGGTGAAAATGAAACACTTGTGGGCACAACCTATAATGGGATATATGTTTTAAAGGACGGTCAGTTAAATGAATGGAACACACCTGTTAACGATTATCTTAAAAAGAACAGGCTGTACAGTGCCACCATGCTTCCGGGTAATTATTATGCATTCGGTACAATTCTTAAAGGGCTTATTATTTCTGACCGGGAGGGCAAGCTTGTGCATATACTTGATAATAACGCAGGGATTCAGAACAATACTATTCTCAGTTTATATGTCGACAGGGATGAAAACCTCTGGCTGGGCCTGGATAATGGAATTGATTATGTTGAGATAAACTCGCCCCTGAGCTATATTGGTTCAAAAAAAATTGGAACAGGTTACTGTTGTAAGGTTTTTGAGGGGAAACTTTACCTGGGCACCAACCAGGGTCTGTATGTAACACCATTTAATGACTTTTCAGCTACCAGGGATTTCGAGCTCGTTAAAAATACCGCCGGGCAGGTATGGACAATAGAAGAATTCGACGGACAATTGCTTGCCGGGCATAATAATGGTACTTTCCTGGTAAAGGGACAATCAGCTATTAACATAAGCGATGAAGACGGGGCATGGAAATTCTTAGCACTTAATGATAAACCTGACCTTTTAATCGGGGGGCATTACCAGGGACTGGTATTGTTTAAAAAGATAAATGGTGAATGGGGGTTTTCAGGGAAGATAGAGGGATTCAATGAATCAAGCCGTTATCTCTTCCAGGATAAGGATGGCTATATCTGGATTGGCCATAGCGGGAAAGGTATTTTCAGGTTAAGATTGAATGTGGATGCCGGTATAATTGAAGATGTTGTTCAATATACCGATAGCGATGGCCTGCCTTCTAATGCAGGTAATATTCTTTTTATGCACCGTGAAGAATTATTTGTATCAACAAGTAGTGGTATTTATGAATTCGATACCGGTAGTGCTTCTTTTGTGCAATCAGAGAGGATGAATAGGCTATTCGGAGATTCAGGCAAAATTAAGTCCCTGGTCTCAGATGATGCAGGAGATATATGGTATATAGGAGACTCAGAGTCCGGGTTATTACGCGAAAATGAAGACATGTCGTTTACACGAGTTAATATACCCTTCAGAAAACTTAAGAAGAAGTATGTTAACGAATTTGAATTTATTTATGCCTACAACGGCAATAACATATTTATCGGACTTGAGGATGGCTTTGTACACTATGCTCCTCTTATACCAAAAATGTACAACAAAGAATACAGGGCATTTATAACATCGGTTGAGTTACCCTATATCGACTCGGTATTGTATTTAAGAGTTGATGAAACCAACCCCGGCTTTGAATTTCCTTTCAGGAATAATTCGTTCAGGTTTCATTTTGCTGCACCATTCTTTGAAAATGAAGCACCCCTTGAGTTCAGCTTCCTCCTGGAAGGCTTATCTGATAAATGGTCTAACTGGTCTGACGACAGCTATAAAGATTTTACCACACTGCATGAAGGAACTTATACACTCAAACTTAAATCAAGAAATATATACGGGGTGGAAAGCGCACCATCTTCTCTAAGCTTCAGAATACTTCCTCCCTGGCGCAGGTCAACAGGCGCCTATATTCTTTACCTGCTGCTTTCAGTGATTTTTATTTATCTGCTAATAAGATATTCAGTAAGGCGTATGAAGCTGGCTGCCTTAAGACAGGAGGAAAGGCACAGTCAGGAACTGAAAGAGAGGGAAGATCGTTTTCAGCGTGAAGCACTTATAGCAGAGAAAGAGATTATAAAATTACGTAACGATAAGTTACGTGCAGAAATGGTATTCAGGGATAAGGAGCTGGCGAATCAGACAATGGGTATTATTAATAAGAATAAGTTTCTTTCAAGGGTAAATGACGACCTGGGTAATATCCAGGATTTTATTGTTAATGATGCCGCAAGGGAGAAGATTTGCAGCCTGAAGAAGCGTATTAAGAAAGAGATCGACATTAAACACCAGAATAAGATCTTTGAAACATATTTCGATGAAGCCAACGAAGAATTCTTCAGACAGCTAAAAGATATGTTTCCTGAGCTTACTCCTTATGATTTAAGGTTATGTGCCTTTATCAGGATGAATATCACAACCAAGGAGATTGCCACTATACTAAATATCTCTTACAGGGGAGCAGAAGTAAGCCGCTACCGTTTGCGAAAAAAGATGGGCCTTCCAAGGGAAGTAAACCTGTCCTCCTACCTGGCAGGTTTTTAATCCTCGCCTTAAAGTTTCTATTATAAATTCAGTATGGTTCAGAAGCTTACAGCCCGGGGCTGTGTTTACCCATAAAATAACACTTTCAGCACTACCTGTGTAGTGTTTTTGAAGTGTAAGGTATTTTTGGGTGTAGTGTTTTCGAAGTGTAATTTTTTTAGGATTTGCTGTTTTATCTTTTGAAATTTATGCTGAAAAGGTCCGTAAATAATAGATATTCAATAATAAACACCAAACAAAAATCTTTATGAAAATTCTTACCTGCTTCTTTATTTTAACCCTGTTTTCAGCTGGAGCATTGGCTCAGGATAATGCAGAACAGGGTCGTTTAACAGATTCTGACAGCCCGGCTTTTGCCCGGGAAGTTAAGGTTGTTGAGCATGACAGCGGATTGAAATTGCTTGTGGATGGCAAGGATTTCATGATAAATGGAATGAACTGGGATTATTTCCCGATTGGCACAAATTTCTCCTACAGCCTCTGGAACCAGTCTGATGATCTGATTAAGGCTGCCCTGGATGCAGAGATGTCAATGCTTCGTAATATGGGTGTAAATGCAATCAGGCAGTACACCGGCGTACCGCCAAAATGGATTGAATACATCTACGAAAATTATGGCATCTATACAATGTTAAACCATTCCTTCGGCCGCTATGGTCTTACACTGGGCAGCGAATGGGTGGCAAATACAGAGTACTCCGATCCAAGAGTAAGAGAGTTACTGCTGAAAGAAGTAACTGAGCTGGTAGAGCAGTTTAAGGGAACCCCCGGACTGCTTATGTTCCTGCTCGGTAATGAGAACAATTACGGGCTGTTCTGGGAAGGAGCCGAAACAGAAGATATTCCCATCGAAGACAGGAAGTCTACTGTAAGGGCCCAGGCCATGTATAAATTATTTAATGAAGCAGCGCTGGCAATGAAGGAGATTGACCAATCTGTTCCTGTTGCGATGTGTAATGGTGATCTGCTTTTTATGGATATTATCGCACAGGAATGTAAAGATGTAGACATATTTGGAGTGAACATGTACCGGGGTGTATCATTCGGCGATGCCTTTCAAAGAGTTAAAGATGAATATGGAAAACCTATAATGTTCACCGAGTTCGGATCGGATGCTTTCAATGCTCAGCAGAATGAAGAAGACCAGCAGTCGCAGGCTTATTATCTTCTTGGAAACTGGAAAGAGATTTATGAGAATGCTGCCGGATTGGGGAAAGCAGGAAACAGCATTGGTGGTTTTACATTCCAGTTCAGCGATGGCTGGTGGAAATACGGCCAGACCACTAACCTTGATGTCCAGGACAACAATGCCTCCTGGGCCAATGGCGGATACCAGAATGATTATGCGGAGGGTGAAAACAATATGAATGAAGAATGGTTTGGGATATGTGCCAAAGGTCCCGTAAATATGAAAGGACTTTACCAGCTGTATCCGAGAGCAGCATACTATGCTCTTAAGGAAGCACATAAGATTGATCCCTATCTTGATGGTACAAGCATACAAAAGATTAATGAATATTTCTCTTCGATTGAGCTTATGGAAATGGTAGTCAAGGCACGTGGCGACAAGGCAGCTTTGATAGGAGAGCAGACCAAAGCGGTAAGGATCAGCGGATTCAGGGCTGAGTTAAGTACTTACAGTACAGGTGGTAACAGGATCGAAACTCCAAAAGATCCTGTTGCGGGCGAACGTAAATACCCGGATGAGCTTGGCTTTGACCATATGCAATCATATTATATGGAGATTGAAGCCAAACCCTCAGAAAGCCTGCGTGCAAATGTGTCGTTAAATGTCCTGGGTCATATTGCCGAAAACCCTATTGACGAAATATTTTACGAGAACAGGGGCAGAACAAGGGAAGTTAATACCGATGAGGGAAACCTGAAACTTTCGTCCATTGACAGGCTAAAGGTTTATAACGCTGATTTTAGCTGGAACGCTAAAATGTTTAACCTGACAAGCTTTTATCGTACAGGGCATTATCACTGGGGTTATGAAGGTGATTTTTTTGGATTATACCCTGAAGCAAACTATGGACCTAATATTGATATATATAATGGAGAAGCCCCTTTCGGAATTGAGCTTGAAGGAAAGAAAGCCCTGAACGGATTTAAGGTAGCTTTTGGTCCTGAATTATGGTGGGGCGCCAACCCGGCTGTTCTTATTAAGTACAGCAGGAAAGTGGGAGCTTACGATATAACAGGGATTTACCATGAGGATATCGACGAACAGGCACCCGCAGTAAGTTCATTTGCCATACCCTCACCCCCAACTCGCAGGACAACAATTCACGTTAAGCGCTCGTTTGGGAAACTTGGTGTAGAAGTGGGAGGAATCTGGGCCGGTCAGCCCCGGGTTGGCGAAAGCTTCCAGCTTGTTGATGGTGAAGAAGGATCATATACAGTGTACGAAGACCAGATAAATTCGAACGATACCTGGGGCGGAAAGATGAAGATTACTTTTTCTGCAGGCCCCGTTCTGTGGTATGCCCAGGGAGCTGCAATGGGACTGGTTGCAGGTGGCGGAGCAGATTATACCAGGACATATACCGGGTGGAGACTGAAAGACAGTGGTAGCGGAAACCAGTATAATTTCTTAACAGGTTTTGCATATACAATAGGTAATCTGCAGCTTGCCCCTAACTTCCTGTGGCAAAAACCAATAATTGGTCCTATGCCGGCAGGTGTGCCCGCACCCGGAAGGGCAAGGAACATCCTCGACGATCCTTTTGCAGTAAGGATGAACAGGGAAACCGTGGCAGGGGAGTTCCTTCTTACCTATGACCCTACTCCCGGAACATGGATGTACGAGTGGGATAATGATATTGCCGAAGATGCACCCTTTGCAATAAGTGCAGGCTTTGTATACCGTCATCACCCAACAACTCAGGATGCGGCAATAGGTATTCTTGCAAACGGCCGTACAACATTTGCATTCCCCGGAGCACCTCCGGCAAGAGATTTATGGGAAGCACATGCACGAATTGTTTCAAAAATAAATCCTGATTTTGGCATTATTGCCAATCTGTATGCCGGCGATGCCGAATCGAATGGTAGTGATGCAAGACTGATTCGTCGCTACGGAGGAGATATGCGAATGGTATATAAGAAAACCAAACTAACATCTATGGTTAAAGTAAATGATTGGGGACCTTACGATTATCACCGCGACTTCAACCTTACATATCCCCTTCAGGTTAAAATTGACCTGTCGACCACAGTGTCAAAGCCAAAATGGTTTGATATGCCTGATACAAGGATCGGTATCCGTTTTACAAACAGGAGCCTGGATCAGTATTCCCCACGCTATTGCCCAACAACAAGCCTGGATGTAAACGGAAACCCGGTTTGCGACCCGACTATACCGGGCTATCCCAACGGAAATGAATGGGAGATCAGAACTTATTTACATTTTAATATAGGCATGTAGCCGAATTAATTAGAAAAAGATGAAAAACAAAAGATATAATTATTCAGTAATTGCTCTTCTTACAGCAATCATGCTTGTATGGTCGGTAAGCTGTACAAGGGATTTTGATGAACTTGAGCTGGCTAAATTCCCGAATACACCCGAGGTATTTATCGACGGTTTCAGTGCGGGACTAAATTACGCTGCTTTTGGTGGCAGCAAGGTTACTGCCTTTGATGTGGATGAGGAAGTGAAATTTTCAGGATCTGCATCAATGAAAATTGAAGTACCGGATGCAGGTGATCCGGAAGGAGCCTATGCAGGCGGCGTATATTTTACAACAGTCGGGCGTAACCTTTCTGACTATGATGCTCTTACCTTCTGGGCAAAAGCATCTAAATCCGCAACAATTGATCTTGTAGGCTTCGGCAACGATCTTGGAGAATCGAAATACCTTGTTTCGATGCAGAATGTTGCTGTTAACTCTAACTGGAAAAAATATATTATACCAATACCCGATGCTTCAAAACTGACCGGGGAGAGAGGCATGTTTTATTATTCGGAAGGACCCGAAGAAGGGCTGGGATACACATTCTGGGTTGATGAAGTAAAGTTTGAGAAACTTGGCACCCTTGCTCATATGAAACCTATGATACTTGATGGTGAGGACGAGACTGAATCGGCTGTAAACGGATTGAGCTTTCCTTTAGGTGGTTTAAGCGTTTCCTTTAATATGCCTACCGGGATCGACCAGACAGTTCTTGCTGCTCCTGCATGGTTCACATTTTCCTCATCGAATGCAAGTGTGGCAAGTGTTGACGCAATGGGTTTGATAAATGTTCTGAGTGCAGGTACATCTGTTATTACAGCTACCCTTGGAAATGAAGATGCTACAGGATCTTTAACTGTTACATCTTCAGGCGATTTTACCCATGCACCTGCTCCAACTGCTGCCCAGGAAGACGTGATCTCAATCTTCAGCGATGCCTACACCTCTGTGCCTGTTGAGTTCTTCAACGGATACTGGGAGCCATACCAGACTACCACTTCGGCCGACTTTACTGTTGGTGAAGATGATGTGCTCTTCTATAACAATTTTAATTTTGTTGGTATCCAGTTCTCGTCACCGTCAATAGATGCAACAAGCATGACACATCTGCATATGGATGTCTGGATTCCAAATGCTGTTGACCCTGCTGATAGATTGCAGATTACAGTTAAAGATATGGGTCCTGACGGGACACTCAACGATGGTAATGACCCTTCGATTACATATATTGTACCAACACCTATGGCATCTCAAAGCTGGATCAGTGTTGATATTGACCTTTCCGGTCTCCCTTCAAAGAGCAAGCTTGCACAGCTGGTACTGGAAAACCTTGGTACGGGACTTAGCGGATTCTACCTCGATAATATTTACTTATATGGAGATGGAGGAGGAACGCCTGCAGGACCGACAGAAGCAGCTCCAACGCCTCCCGCAAGAGATGCTGCTGATGTGCTTTCAATTTATGGTGATGCCTATACTAACCTGGCTGGTACCGATTTTCCATTCTGGGGACAGGCTACCGTTGTTTCTGATGTAATAATTGAAGGTAATACTACCCTTAAATTTGCAGGTTTGAATTTCCAGGGTATACAATTTGCCAGTAGCCAGGATGTTGCCGGTATGGAATTTTTACACATGGACTTCTGGACAGCAAATTCAACAGCTTTGAGTACATTTTTAATCAGTACAGGTCCAGTAGAGATCGCTTACGCACTTACAGTACCTACAAGTGGTTGGACAAGCGTTGATATTCCAGTATCAAGCTTCTCAGGTGTTAACCTGGCAGATGTTATCCAGATGAAGTTTGATGGGAATGGTGATATCTATTTGGATAATATTTATTTCTATAAATCAGGTGGTACTGGTGGAGGACCGGCCACAGCTGCCCCTACACCTCCTGCAAGAGATGCTGCTGATGTAATCTCTATATATGGAGAAGCTTATGGAGCTGAAATAGGATTAGCAAATGTTGATTGGGATAATGGATCCGGATTCGTTGAAGAGACTATTGCAAGCGACAAGCTTTTAAAAATAGATTTTATCGATTTCCTGGGAACCCAGTTAAACTCGGTTGTAGATGCAACAGCAATGACTCACTTCCATATGGACTTCTGGATAGATGATGATTTTGAAGCCGGACAGATCTTTAATCCTAAATGGTCTAACCATGCAGGAGGAGCCGGTGAAACGAATGCATTTGAGCTTACCAGGCCTGTTGGAGATACTGATCTTAAGAAATGGATATCAATAGATGTACCAATTACCGATTTTACCGGGGATAATACCAGAGCAAATCTAACCCAGTTTTTAATAGCAGTTGCAGGTAAAATAGATATGGCTTATGTGGATAACATTTATTTCTATAAGGATGGCGGCGGTTCAGCTACAGAACCTTCTACTGCTGCACCAACACCGGATGAGGATCCCGCTGATGTTATTTCGCTGTTCAGCGATGCATATACCGATGTAACTGTAGACACCTGGAGAACCGACTGGTCAGCAGCTACCCTCGAAGATGTATCAATAGCCGGCAATGCAGCCAAGAAGTACTCTGCCCTTGACTTTGTAGGGATACTTACAGAAGCAAACCAGGTTGAT